>CAYRNG010000211.1:0-5794 GCA_964425395.1 uncultured Candidatus Kuenenia sp.
CGAGCTGCGGCGTGCGAGCGTACGGATCGCCGTAGCAGCTCAGCTCCGGCCCGTTGTCTTCGGACACGATCAAGAGGATGTTGGGCCGCTCTGCCGCCACGGCGAGGGTTGAGACCGCCGCCATCGCCACCGCCCGGAGTAGCCCGCAGCCGCCGGCCGTTCCTCGAACCCGCCCAAGACGCTGCCGGCTCGTCCACATCATGAAATCAGTCTACTCGCCAAGGGGGACCGGGAACTGCAGCCGACGGCTATGTTTTTAAAGGGGGGGTTGCGCGACCGGCTTTGGAACTCTACAATCTCTCCAATCGGGGTTGTGGGCGACCATCACTGATCCCGCCGAGTTCACTTACATCTGGGGGGCGTTGCCTTGGCCGGGCTCGGTCTGCGGGCCCGCCGGCGGCGGGCCTGATCGGATCAAGACGAAAATTGACCGGTTCTGGGGGCCGACCCCCTTTTTGTTCGTCTGAGTCGCTGTTCCCCGGCACTTAGTCTTGGCCGTGGATTCGCTTGGCCATCTGGGCGAGGACGGCGGGGAGGTAGAGGACGCCGGTGTAGTGGTTGGCGGCCAGTTGCACGTGGTGCCGCTCGTCGAGACCGGCTGCCGCGGCCAAGAGCGCTGCGTTCCGCGGCGGCACGACGTCGTCGAAGCGTCCTGAGTAGAGCCAGGTGCGATCCGGAGCGAGACGGTGAGCCAGTCGCAACGGCTCGATCGCGTGGAGCGTGTCGCGGACCTCCGCGGCGGTCATTCCGGCCGCCGCCAGCCGGGCTCGGACCTGGGCGGCCTCCTTGCGGCCGTTCGCGAGCACGGCCGGCAGGTCCGCGCCTGCGAGCATGATGAATGTCTCCGCAAAGCCGCGGTCGAGGCTCGCCGCGGTGGTCGCCACGAAGCCGCCGAGGCTCGTCCCCTGGAGGCAGATCCGAGCGGCGTCGACGCCGGGCAGGGCGGCCACCGCATCGCGGGCCCGGCGGACATCAGCCACCGCCTGCCGGACCGCCGGCACGAGCCTGTCAGGACCCGGCTTGGCGGCGGGATCCCGCCGCAGGCCATAGTGGGGCAGGTGAACCAGGAAGGCGTGGATGCCGTGCTCCCGGATCCCGCGGGCGATCAGGCGGCCGAACTGCATGCCGCTGCCCGACTCGTGGACCACGACGCAGGCCGGCGACCGGGTCGGCCAGGAGCCGGCCCCGCGGTTCTGCCCGCGGGCCTGGTACCACTCCATCGAGACCACGTCGTTGCGGGCGTCGCCGCCGGGGCGAGGCGAGGGGAACCGTGCCGTGAGGTCGCCGCTGCCGGCAATCGGATCCCCGAGGGAGACCGTGAACGAGGCCGGCTCCCAGACGAGTCCCTCGAGGCACGCGCGGGCGTCGGCATTCTGCTCGCTGCCGACCCGCAGCGAGTCAGCCGCCGGGAAGTTCGCCCCGGCGACGGCCGCTGGAACCACCGCGGCCCGGGCGGCCTCCGGGGGCACGGCCGCCAGCAGGGCGGGGAGGTCGAGCCGCACGCTCGGCCGGTCGGCGGCGACGGCGTCGCGGGTGGCGTGGGCCACGTGGAGTTCGAGCCGCTCCGGCACGAACAGCACGTTGTGGAGATTCGAGCCTGCGGCGACGGGGCGATCCATCAGGCGGATCGCGGCGGCGGCATCGATCCGACCGAGGCCATCCGTGATCCGGTTCCGCAGCGCCGCCAGCCGGTCGCCGGCCGAGAGCACCACGGCGTCGGCGATGCCGGGACCGAGCTGTTCGTGGGCCTCTCCCGGCCCGATCACCTCGACGGCCTCGGGCGTCGCTCCCACGCCGACCGCCCGCCGGCCCTTGGCGTCGGCGAACACGTAGTAGTACTCGCAGGTTCGCGGGCTCGTCCGCCACAGAGCGAGCACCTCGTCGAGGGTCTGGCACTCCTCGAGGGCCCGCCGCATGAGCGTGGCCATCGGCACGCCGTCCCACCTCCCCTCGCCGCCGCCCCCCATCTCGCCCAGCGAGATGCCCGCCAGGCTCAGCCCGCTGACGCTCCCGGTGAAGCCGGCGTAGCCGACGCTGGCGAAGGGAATCCGGCCCCGCGGCACGATCGCGAACACCGCTGCCGCGTCCTGGAGACCGATCTGCGTCATGTAGTCGAGCACTCGGCCGTGGTAGAGCGTGCCGTCGCTCGTGGCCGGGCCCATGACCGCGAAGCCCGAGCAGTGGAAGAGCTCAGGAAAAACGTTCACCGCCGCGAACAGGCCGGCATCGCAGCCGATCTCGGCGGCCAAGGCCGCGGTCTCGCGGGCATGGGCTGGGGGGATGTGCGGCGCCAGCCGGTCGCGGGCCTCCTCGAGCCGGTGCCGGAACCAGCGGCCCGCGCGGATGGTCTCGACGGTGCCCACGACGCCCAGCACCGAGTCGATGCACCGCCAAGCCTCGGCGGCCAGCAGTTGGCCGTGGGCAACGCCGATCTCCTCGGGGCTGCCCCAGAGCGTCACCACCCGCTGGTCGCCCTCCCAGCGGAGCGTGCCGTGGGCGACGGTGCGGGCCGTCCGCTCCGGGGAACAAAGCGATGGACCGGGCAGGAGGATCTCGCTGGCCCGCCTCAGGCCGCGGCAAATCGTCCACTCCAGCTCGGCCCGGTCGAGCGGCCTGACCTCGAGCCCGGAAAAGGCATCGACCGCCAAGGCGGGCTCGGCGGCCTCGAGGGCGACCCGGCATTCGAGACTATCGAGCGTCACGATCGCCCGGCCGTCGCCGGGGAAGGCGAGGGTCTTGGCATCCCGGCCCCAGGTCCGCGGCTCGGCCAGCGGCTCGAGCCCAAGAGCTGCCTCGGTGAGCCTCGCCAGCAGGGCAGGCGATTGGCCGGCCAGAGCGGGCAGGATCACGGCGGCCGCCGAGTCCGCCGAGACCAGCCGGGCGGCGGCGCCGGCCGGGGCGAGGTGATCGGCAGCCTCAACGCCGCCGCGGCCCACGTAGACGTGGCCGTGGCGGGGCAGGGCCAGGGCGGTGGCGTCGTTGCGGCGGCGGAGCACGAATGAATGCTCGGGGTGGCTGGCCGACAAATCGAACGACTCAGCGCCGTGGCGGGTGAGCACGACCTCCAGGGTGTCGCCGGCCCGGCCGTCGCCAGGGGGCGGCAGCCGGACTGTGGCCCTGAGCGTGAACGCCTCCCGCTTTCCCGCCAGGCATTCCCAGAACGGGCCCACCTCGGCCGCCAGCTCGGCCGCCGGCAGCCGCACCGGCCTGCCGACCGAGACGATCACCGCCAGCAGGGCCAGCAGCAGCCGGCTCGCGGCGCCGCCGGGCGGTGCGTGTCTGAGCATGAGGGGCGGCTTCCAGGAGCATCGGGGAACGTCTTCGAGTCTAGCGGAGTGCGGGCCCGGGCTCCGAAAGGGGACAGTCCCCTGTCGGGGACAGTCCCCGGCGAGAGATCGCGGGCGGGAACCGGTTCGGGGCAAGGCGGGCTTGCGGGGCCTCTCGAAGCAATGAATAGTGGGGGCGTGAGCGGAGCCACCTATTCCAGTGCCGGCGTCGATCTCGCCTCCTACCGCGAGGCGATGGCCCGCCTCCCGGCCCACCTGCGGCGGACCCACTGCCCGCGGGTGCTCTCCCGGGAGGGCTCGTTCGCGGCCCTCTTCCAGCTCGATCTCAAGGGCCTCTTCGCCCGGGGCTACGACGATCCGCTGCTCGTCTCCTGCACCGACGGGGTGGGCACCAAGCTCAAGCTGGCGGTGGCAGCCGGCCGGCACGACACCGTGGGCATCGACCTGGTGGCGATGAGCGTCAACGACCTGCTCTGCACCGGCGGCGAGCCACTGTTCTTCCTCGACTACGTGGCCCTGGCCAAGGACGATCCCCCGCTCCTCGAGCAGATCGTGAAGGGCATTGCCGACGCCTGCGTCGAGAGCGGCTGCGCCCTGGTCGGCGGGGAGACGGCGATCCTGCCCGACATGTATCAGCCCGGCGACTACGACCTGGCGGGATTCTGCGTGGGCGTGGTCGAGCGGAGCCTGCTGATCGACGGCTCGGCCATCGAACCGGGCGACCTGGCGATCGGCATCGCCTCGAGCGGCGTCCACTCCAACGGCTACAGCCTCGTCCGCAAGGCGGTCTTCGAGATCGGGGGCCTGGCCGTCGGCGATCGGCCGGCCGAGCTCGGCGGCCGCTCGGTCGGCGAGGTGCTGCTCGAGCCAACCCGGCTCTACGCCCGGCCTCTCAAGCAGGTGCTTGCCGGGGAGCATGGTGCCGAATCGACCGGCGGCAGGCAGCCCGTCCACGGTATCGCCCACATCACCGGCGGCGGCCTGGCGGAGAACCTCGCCCGGATCGTGCCCGAGCAGGTGCAGGTGGTGATCGACCGCGGCTCCTGGGAGGTACCGGCGGTGTTTCCCTGGATCCAGGGGCTCGGCGGGATCGACTCGGCCGAGATGGACCGGGTCTTCAACATGGGCATCGGCATGGTGCTCGTGGTCGCGCCGGCCGCCGCCGCCGGCATCCGCCAACAGCTGGCCGACCTCGGCCATGCCGCCTGGGAGATCGGCCGGGTGCGGGCCGCCACCGTCGCCGACGAGCGGGTCGTCGTGGGGTAGCGGCCGCGCGACGTCGCCGTGGGGACTGACGTCGCCGTGGGGACTGTCCCCGCCTCGGGGACTGTCCCCTTTCGGTATGCACCGATGCGGAGTCAACCGTGGGTCGGGGTTGCCCGTGCCACCTCGCCGGACGCTCGCTTTCGGCATCCTGCCTTCAGCTCGCTCGATGGAAACCGTCCTTCGCCATCCTGGCTCCGGACGGTTTCCAACGCCGTCGAGATGGCACGGGCAACCCCTCCCGCGACCCCTTACCTCCCAGGGCTGCCGGCGGCGGAGGCGGCGCGGAGTTCGGGGGGCGGGCAGCAGGAGGGGCCGGCTGCTTCGAGGGCGGCGAGCACCTGCCCCTCGGTGAGCAGGTCGCGGAGGATGATCGGGTCTTTGAGCGGCTCGCCGGGCTTCGAACCAGGATAGATCGCCAGGACCGGGATCGAGCGGCTGCCGAGGCCCTCGAGCACCTCGCGGATCTCGTCGGAGCCGTCGGTCCAGTCGGCGAGCACCGACACCACCCGGTTCTTGTCGAGGGCCGCCTTGACGCGGCGGGTCTCGATCGCGAACTGGAGGTTGGCCTTGCAGGTCAGGCACCAGTCGGCCGAGAAGTCGACCATCACGGTCGCCCCGCCCGAGCGGAGCTCCGCCAGCCGGGCGGGGGTGAACGGCTTCTCCCAGGGGATCAGCGAATCGCGGGGGCTGAGCCAAAAGAAGCCGGCCGCGGCGATCACCGCGGCGAGCGAGACTCCCTGCAGCCAGCGGCCGAAGCCGATCGTGCCGCTGGTCTCCTGGGCCCGGCCCACCCACCAGCAGCCCATCCAGATCGCGATCAGCATCACGAACGTGGGCACGAACCAGTCGGGTTGCTGCCGGAGAAGATAGAACAGGTAGGCGACGGTGCCCAGCATCACGAAGCCGAGGATCTCCTTGAAGGTCGCCATCCAGGCTCCCGGTTTGGGCAGAAACTTGACGAGCCCCGGAAACAGCCCGACCAGGATGTAGGGGAGCGACATCCCCGCGGCGATCGCCCCGAACACGGCATAGGTGACGGCCGTCGGCTGGGTGAGCGTGTAGCCGAACACCGGCCCCAGGAAGGGGCCGCTGCAGGGGGTGGCCAGGACCGTCGAGAGCACCCCCTTGAGGAACGCCCCCACCGGCCCCTCCTGCGACTGGACGTGGCCCGCCTTCTCGCCGATGAAGCCCGGGATCGGCAGCTCCCAGACGCCCAGAAACGAGAGCGCGAAGGCGAACAC
>CAYRNG010000212.1:0-2883 GCA_964425395.1 uncultured Candidatus Kuenenia sp.
AGCAGCTCCTTGAGGAGCTTGACCTCCACCGCCGAGCGGACGAACGACAGGCTCACGAAATCGGCGCCGGCCGCGGCGGCCCACTCGGCGTGCCGCCAGTCGGCAGGGCTCATCGCGGCCACCGAGAGCCGCACGCCCGGGAGGTTGACGCCTTGGCGGCTGCGGACGATGCCCCCTTGGACGACGCGGCAGCGGACGTGGTCGGCGTTTCGCTCGCTGACGACGAGGCTGATCGTGCCGTCGGCGAGCATCACCGAGTCGCCGGGTGAGAGCTCGTCGACCAGCGGCTCGTAGGTGACCGTCAGCTCGCCGGGGGCGTGGCTCTCCGGGCCGCGGACGAAGGTCACGATCTCACCTTCGACAAGCTCGAGGGCACCGCCGGGCAGCTCGCCGAGCCGGATCTTCGGGCCGGCCAGATCGGCCAGGACGCCGACGGGCCGCGCAAGGGCGTCGGAGACGCGGCGGATCCGCTCGAGCGATTCGGCGTGTTCCTCGACCGACCCATGGGCCATGTTGAGGCGGAAGACGTCGACCCCGGCCTCGACGAGACCGCGGATCGCGTCTTCAGCCCGTGAGGCGGGCCCGAGCGTGGCGACGATCTTGGTGCGAACGATGTCTGGCTGGGAACTGGTGGTGGCGGGCATGGAGGGCATCCAGGCGGGAGGCGGGGCGAAAGGCGGGGCCCAGAAGGTGCCGGATGGTAGCATCTCCGGCCGCGGTGCCGAGTGCGATGATGACGGGTGCCCGGATGACGGATGCCCGGATGACGGGTGCCCGGGAACAAGGGCCTCGAGGATTCCCGCCGGGAGCTCCATGGGTTGGAGGGGTTGCCCGTGCCGATCGAGACGGCGTTGGAAACCGAAGCGCAGGCAGGATGCCGAAAGCGAGGTTTCCATCGAGCGAGCTGAAGGCAGGATGCCGAAAGCGAGCGTCCGGCGAGATGGCACGGGCAACCCCGCCGCACTCGGTTCGGCATGCCCCAGAAAAATCTCAGATTTCCAAACGATAATCCCGGCGGCTTGAGGGCAGTCCTCAGGGGCCGCGGCAGGAACGAACATGTGGCATGACAGGCGAGTGATCGTGGCGGGTGGCACGGCCGGGTTCGGCTTGGTGCTTGGCCGGCACCTGGCCCGGACCGGGGCCAAGCTGCTTCTGGTGGGCCGCTCGGCCGAGGGCGTGCGGCGGGCCCTCGAGCGGTGCGAGCAGGATGGCCCCGCCGGCCAGACCGTCCGCGGGCTGGCCGCCGATCTCGAACGGCCGGGCGAGGGCAACCGGGTGGCCGGCGAGGCCGAACGGTTGCTGGGAGGTATCGACGACGTGTTGTTCTGCGTCGGCCGCTCCGGCCGGGCCACGATCCTCGGCACCGATCGCGAGCAGCTGGCGGCCTTCCTCGAGGCCAACCTGCTGGCCGCCGTCGAGCTCACCCGGGCGGTGGCCGATGATGTGGCGGCGGCCAGCGGGCACCTCATTTACATCGGCAGCCTGGCCGGCAAGGTGGTGACGCCTTTCATGGGCCCCTATGCCGTGGCCAAGTCGGCGCTGGCCGCCTACGCCGACGCGGTGCGAATCGAGCTGGCCCCTCGCGGAGTCCACGTGCTCCTCGTGTCACCGGGGCCGATTGCCCGCACCTCGGACGATCCCGCCGGCGGCAGCGCCGCCGATCGCTACGCCGCCGAAGCCGAGGCGGCGGGATTGCCCGCTGAGGCGAAGGCCCCGGGCGGCACAAGCCGGCTGCGACCGCTGGACCCCGATTGCCTCGCCGTGGCCGTGCTCGACGCCTGCCGTCGCCGCACGGCCGAACTGGTCATGCCGCGCAAGGTCGGCTTCCTGGCCGGCCTGATCGAATGGTTCCCCAACTGGGGCCGCCGCTGGCTGGAGTGACCGGCCGCGGGCGGAGGAACGCTGCTGCCGTTCCTGGAGCCCGAGCTGCCGGGGCGGCTCCCTGGCTCGTTTGCTAGAGTACGCGGTCCCGTCGAGGAGATTCAGCGGGCACACCCCAGGAGAGCAGACCGGATGGCACAGGCAGGCGAGGCGTTCGCAGGAATCGGCAAGGTCGCCTACGAGGGGCCGACCACGAAAAACATGCTGGCCTTCCGCCACTACGACGCCGACGCGCTCGTCGAGGGCACGCCGATGCGAGACCACCTCCGGTTCGCCGTCTCCTACTGGCACACCTTCCGGGGCACCGGCGGCGACCCCTTCGGCCCCGGCACCATGCACCGCCCCTGGGAGACCGGCGGCGACTCGCTCGAGATGGCCCTTCGCAGGGTGGACGTGGCCTTCGAGTTCCTGGAGAAGCTCGGCGTCGGCTTCTACTGCTTCCACGACCGCGACGTGGCCCCCGAGGGAGCGACGCTCTCCCAGAGCAACCGCCATCTCGACGCCGTCGCCGACCGGCTGCTCGAGCACCAACAGCGGACGGGAATCCGGCTCCTCTGGGGCACCGCCAATCTGTTCAGCAATCCCCGCTACGTGCACGGGGCGGCCACCAGCCCCAACGCCGAGTCGTTCGCCTTCGCCGCGGCGCAGGTCAAAAAGGCCCTCGAGGTGACCCATCGGCTGGGCGGGGCCGGCTACGTCTTCTGGGGCGGCCGGGAGGGATATCAGTGCCTCTGGAACACCGACATGAAGCGGGAGCTCGACCACCTCGCCGCCTTCATGCAGATGGCGGTCGATCACGCCAAGGCGATCGGCTTCACCGGCCGGTTCTACTTCGAGCCCAAGCCTCGCGAGCCGATGAAGCACCAGTACGACTTCGACGTGGCCACCTGCATCAACTTCCTGCGGACCTACGGCCTCGAGCAGCACGTCAAGATGAACATCGAGACCAACCATGCGACCCTTGCCGGCCACGAGATGCAGCACGAGCTCGAGTACGCCGGG
>CAYRNG010000213.1:0-16138 GCA_964425395.1 uncultured Candidatus Kuenenia sp.
AAGGGAAGGCTCCGCCAGGCGGGCCACGGCAGCCGCCGCGGCCCGCGCCAGTCCAGGGGTCGGCTCAGCGGAGCGGCTGCTGCTGCGGCTGGCCGGCCATCGGCGCTCCGTTGAGCATCCGGAGGATGTCGGGCGTGATGTCCACCTGGGGGTCGAAGTAGACGATCGGCTTGGTGATGTTGCCCAGGATTCGGTTGCGGTCGCTGTTGTCCACCGGATCGCCGTCGAAGCGATGGACCACCGCAATCCCGTTCTCGCGGGCGAACTGGGCGACGGCCTTCTCGATCTGGACATAGACCTGGGAGTAGACCTGGGCCTCGCGGTCCATGAAGTCCTTCTTCTGGAGCTGGGCGGTGACGTTGAAATCACCCTGGGCCTTGGCCACCTCGGCCTCGAGCTTGCGGTACTCGGGCGTGCCGACGTTGAAGCCCTTGACCTGCTCCATCAGGCCGTTGATCCGGTCCCGCTCGGCCTTGAGCGAGTTTTCGGCGGCCAGGACCTCGTCTTTCATCCGGTCCATGGCGGCCTTGAAGGCGGTGTGGTTCTTGAAGATGTAGCCGACGTCGATCACGGCCGTGTGGGTCGCGGGAGGAGCCGAGCCCGACTGGGCGACCGGCCGAACCGGGGGCTGCCCCGGTGCCTGAGCCTGGGCGACCGACACGGACAGGACGGCGACGAGGGCGAGAATAGCCAATTGCCTGTTCACGGAATGCTCTCCTTGCTGACGGAACGGGGCCGATTTCGGTGCCAGGAACACTTCGCCTAGCGGCCAACCGTGGCCGCCCCTGGGTTCCGAAGCGGGCGGGATGATGGCGGCCCGCCCCCGCCGACTCAAGGGCATTTTTCCCGCGGGAATTCCGCCTATCGGCGGCGGCGGCCGCGGGGCGGCTTGTCCGGCTCTTTGGCCTCCGCCTCCCGCTCCTGAAACTTCTCGGCCTGGCCGGTCATCTCGTAGAGAAACCGGCTCGGCCGGCAGGGCTTGCTCTTGCCCCACTTGGTCCTGGTCAGGCAGAGCGAGAGCATCAGCCGACGGCGGGCCCGGGTCACCCCCACGTAGCAGAGCCGCCGCTCCTCGTCGATCGCCTGGAGGCCGTCGCCGAGCGAGCGATGGTGGGGCAGGATGCCCTCTTCGAGGCCCACCATCCAGACGCAGTCGAACTCCAGCCCCTTGGCGGCGTGGAGCGTCATCAGCCGCAGCGCCTTGCCCTGGGGCTTGTCGTCCTTGAAGCGGTCCTCCTGCTCCTCGACCTGGAGCACGAAGTCGTCGAGGAAGCCGCGGATCACGCCTCCCAGGTCGGCCGTGCCCCGGCGGGCCCGCTCGTGCTCGTCGAGGGCCGCCGCCACCTCCTCGCAGCAGCCCCAGCGGGTCTCGGCCTCGGCCAGGTCGTCGGCATACTCCTTGTCGAGGTGCCGGCGGTAGCCGACCTCGTCGAGCAGCCGGCGGAGCACCGCCGCCCCCCGCGACTCGCCCGCGGCGGCCTCACCGCCGGCCCGGCCCAGCGCCACCAGCCGCTCGAGGGCCACGAGGCCGCCGGCCGCCGCCGCCGAGAGCCGGCCCCGGTCTCGCATCCCGAGCAGTTCCCGCCACAGGCTCGTGCCCGCCTCGGCGGCTCCGGCCCGGGCCGCCTGGATCGTCGCCGCCGAGAGACCGCGGGGGGGCACGTTGGCCACCCGGGCCAGGGCCAGGTCGTCGTCGGGGTCGACCAGGAGCCGGAGGAAGGCCATCACGTCCTTGACCTCGCGGCGGTCGAAGAAGGACCGGCTGCCGACCAGCTCGTAGGGGATCTGCCGGCGGCGGAGCTCCTGCTCGAAGGCCCGCGTCTGCTCGCCGGTGCGGACCAGGATTGCGGCGTCGCCGGGATCGCACTGCCGCTCCTGAAACAGACTCTGGGCGTCGCCCACCACGCGGGCGGCCTCGTCGGCCTCGTCCTGGGCCTGGACGATCGCCGGCGGCAGCCCGGCCGGGCCGGTGGCGACGAGCGTCTTGCCGTGGCGGCGGGCGTTGTGCTCGATGAGCCGGTTGGCGGCCCGAATGATCTCGGGCGTGGAGCGGTAGTTCTCCTCGAGCTTCACGACCCGGGCCTCCGGCCAGCGGCGGGCGAAGTCGAGGATGTGGGAGATCTCGGCGCCCCGCCAGGCGTAGATCGACTGGTCGTCGTCGCCCACCACGCAGAGGCTGCGGTGGTCGCGGGCCAGGGCCGCCAGGATCCGCTCCTGGATGCCGCTGGTGTCTTGATACTCGTCCACGAGCACGTGGTCGAACCGGCCCGCCTCGGCCCGGCGGACCTCCTCGTCGTGGGCGAAGAGCTCGTCCACCAGGAGCAGGAGGTCGTCGAAGTCCACCGCCCCGGCGGTCTTGAGCGCCTCCTGGTAGCGGCGGTAGCCGGCCGCCGCGATCGTCCAGGTGTCGTCGGCGTCGGCCGAGACCGAGTCGAGGGCCTCGCCCGGCCGGATGGCCCGGCTCTTCCAGCGGCTCACCCGGTCGACGAGGTCGCCCGGCGAGAGCACGGTGTCGGCCACCTTGATCGCCTTGAGGGCCGAGCGGGCGGCGGCCTCCTGCTCCCCCCGGTCGATGATCGCGAACCGTTCGGGATAGCCGAGCCGGGGGGCGTGGCGGCGGAGGATTCGCACGCAGAGCGAGTGGATGGTCGAGATCTCGGGCCGCTCGGGCTCTTCGCCCGGCCGGGGCTTGCGGCCGCCGCGGCTGCCCAAGAGGCCCGTGGCCCGGGAGAGCATCTCGCGGGCCGCCTTGTTGGTGAACGTGACCGCCAGGATCCGGGACGGCCTGGCCCCCTGCCGCACGAGGTGGGCGATCCGGGCGATCACCACCCGGGTCTTGCCGGTGCCGGCGCCGGCGAGCACGAGCAGCGGCCCGGGCGGGGCGAGCACCGCATCCGACTGGGCGGCGTTGAGCCCGGGCACGCCGACCTTGCGGGGCGGGGCCGGGCGGCTGGCGACGGGGGGATCGGGGGGTGGGGTCATAGTGGGCTTGCGACTTCGCAGTGTGCCGGGGTTGCCCGTGCCATCTCGACGGACGCTCGCTTGGGGACTGTCCCCGCCGCGGGGACTGTCCCCCTTTCGGACAACGCCGTCTCGATTGGCACGGGCAACCCCTTCGGTCTGGGGTGATTCAGTACGGGGAAATTCGGTCTGGGGTGCTGCTGTCTGGGGTGATTCGATCCGTGGGGAACCGTGGATCGTGGAATGTTTTTTGGCGTTCGGAATGTACCAGCCTGGGGCCGGTCTGGCCCGGGGGTGGTTCGCCTTGACGCTTCCCGGCCAGGGCCGTCTATTTGGGCGCTGCATTTCGGCGGGCTGGCAGGCTCGCGGCAGGCACGCACCGAGGAGAGATATTCGCATGGCATCCGCTGGCCGGGCCACCCTGGACGAGCTTGACGACAACGAACTGGCTTCCTCGACGATGGCGCTGGTGGATCGGATCCGCCCCCACCTGGGGCTGATCACGCTGGCGATCGGGGTCTTGTTCGCGGTGCTGGCCGGGATCGTGCTCGTCCGCAGCCAGCAGGCCGCCGAACGGACCGCGGCCTGGGAGGCCTGCCTGGGAGCGCTCGCCGAAGGTGATCCGGCCCGGCTCGAGGAGGTGGCGGCCCGCTATCGGGGCACGCCCGCCTCCTGGTGGGCGGAACTCGTGCTGGCCGACACGGCGCTCGCCGACGGCAACAGCCTGCTGCTCAGCGACCCGGCCCGGGCCCGCACCCGGCTGGCGGCGGCCGCCGAGCTCTACCAGGCGGTCAACGCCCAGCGGCCGTCGGCCCTGGCCGCCGAGCGGGGCGTGTTCGGCCTGGCCCGGACCCGCGAGAGCCAGGGCCAGCTCGAGGAGGCCCGCCGCGGCTACGAAGCACTCGTGGCGGAATACCCCCAGAGCCCGTTTCGGGGCATCGCCGAGAGCCGGCTCGAGGCCCTGGGCCGGCCGGCCACGCAGCGGTGGTACAAATGGTTTGCCACCCAGCCCGCCGCTTCCGCCCGTGACGAATCCGCCCCCTCCGCCGAGCCCGCCGGAACTCCCCCCGAGCCCGCCGCCGCCCCGGCCGGGTGACAAGGTGGCCCTGCCGGTCGGGGAGGCCGCAGCCGGCCTCCGGCTCGACGTCTTCCTGGCCCGGGCGTTTCCCGACAGCAGCCGTTCGTTTCTGGCCCGGGCCATCGAGGCCGGGGCCGTGCGGATCGACGGCGTGGTGGCCCGGGCCTCGGCCCGGCTCAAGGCCGAGAGCCTGGTGGCCTTCACCGTGCCGGAGCCTCCCCGGGCCGGCCCGGAGGCCGAGGAGATCCCGCTCGAGTTTCTCCACGTCGACGACGCGATCGCGGTCGTCAACAAGCCCGCCGGGATGGTGGTCCACCCGGCCAAGGGCAACTGGAAGGGCACGCTGGCCGGGGCCCTCAAGTGGCACCTCGAACGGGGCGATGCCACGGCCGGCCTCTCCACGGCCGGCGGTCCGACCCGGCCCGGCATCGTCCACCGTCTCGATCGCGACACCAGCGGCGTGATCGTGGTGGCCCGCAGCGAGGCGGCCCACCATGCCCTGGCCCGCCAGTTCGAGCGGCGGAGCGTGGCCAAGACCTACCTGGCGATCACCCAGGGCCAGCCCCAGTTCGACGCCGACGAGATCGACCTGCCGATCGGGATCCATCCCTACCAGCGGGAGAAGATGGCCGTCCGCCGCGACCACCCCACCGCCCGCGACGCGGTCACTCGCTACGAGGTGGTGGAGCGGTTTGCCGGGGCGGCGCTCGTGCGGCTGGCTCCCCGCACCGGCCGGACCCATCAGATCCGCGTGCACCTGGCCGCGATCGGGACGCCCGTTCTCGGCGACGCCCTGTACAGCGGCCGAGGCCTGATCGAGCCGACTCTCTTTGGCCTGCCGCCGGGTCCGCCACTCCTGGCCCGCCAGGCCCTCCATGCCCGGGCCCTGGAACTCGACCACCCGGTCACGGCCGAGAGGCTCAGGTTCGAGGCCCCGCTGCCGGCCGACATCGAGGCCACCCTCGCGGCGCTGCGGGCGGTGTAGGCCTGTGCCGCCGGCACAGGCTATTTGAAGGTGGGGCTGATCTTGGGTGGTTTTGATCTTGGGTGGTTTTCAGACCCACCGTCCCCGGGCTCGCGCCCGGGGTTTTTATTGGCGGTGGCCGGAGACCATAAAAACCCCTGGCGCAAGCCAGGGGATGCGAGCCAGGGGACGGTGGGCCGAACCGCCAATCCGTCAACCATCCCGGGCGGGGTCGTCGAGCAGGATGATCGCCCGCGGGAGGGTCGAGTCGATCACCCGCGCCAGCGCCACCACGAAGCCGGCGGCCCCGTCCCGCCAGCCGCCGCGGATGAAGTAGCTGCCCGCGAAGGCCGCCGCTGCCCGGGCCGGCAGCGACCAGGCTCCGGCCCGCTGCCCCTTCCGCCGCATGATCGCCGCCTTGAGCCGGGCATAGTGGACCGCCCGGGCCAGCACGGCGGCCGAGTCGGGATAGCTGTAGTGGAGGAGCGAGCCGGGCAGCCGCCGGGGGGGGCTGCCCGATTCCACCTCCTCGTGCACCGGCAGCGGCTTGAAGCCGGCCGTCGTCCGATTGAAGAGCCGAACCACCAGGTCGTTGCCCCAGGCCCCATGCCGCACCTCCCGGCGACCGATGAAGGTCCGCCGCCGCACCGCGTAGCAGGCCTGCGGGTCGGCCAGGTCGAGTCCGGCGATCGCCTCCCGGGCCTCGTCGTCGAGCACCTCGTCGGCGTCCACGGCCAGGATCCAGTCGTGGGCGGCCAGGGCCACCGCCCGGCACTTCTGCGGGCCGTAGCCGAGGAACGACTGATGCTCCACCCGGGCCCCGGCGGCCCGGGCGATTGTCAGCGTGTCGTCGCTGGAGCCCGAGTCGAGCACCAGCCGCTCGCCGCAGAAGGCGACCGCCGCGAGCACCTCCGCCAGATGGGCCGCCGCGTCGCGGGTGATGATCACAGCCGAGATCGGGCTGGCCCCGGCCGGCGGAGATGCGGGAGAAGTCATTGGCCGGCGAGCGTCTCGGCGGCGGTGCCGGTCGGCCCGCCGCCCGGTGCCGCCTCGGCCGCCGGCAGCCGAAGCGGAAACTCGAGCACGAAGGTGCTGCCCGCCCCCTCCTGGCTGTCGGCCCGGATGTCGCCGCCATGCTCGCGGAGAATCTTGCGGCTCACCGTCAGCCCCAGGCCGGTGCCGCGGGCCCCCTTGGTCGAGACGAACAGCGTGAAGATGTCGGCCAGCCGCTCGGGCGGCATCCCCGCGCCGTTGTCGGTGACCGTGATCCGGGACAGCCCGGCGGCCTGATCGACCGCCACGGCGATCGTGACCGCCGCGTCGGCCCGCCCCTCGACGGCGTCGAGGGCGTTGGTGACCACGTTGAGCACCGCCCGCGAGAGCCCCTCGGGGTCGAACAGGATCGCCGGCAGGCCGGCGGGCCGCTGCCAGCGGATCGTGGCCCCCGACTCCTCGGCCCGCTGCTGGACCGTCTCGACGACGTCGTCCACGAGGCTCGCCAGGTCGCTGGGCACCGGGTCGGGCTCCCGCTCCTTGCTGAAGGAGAGCATGTCCATCACCAGCGAGGAGATCTTGTTCTGGTTGCGGCGGACGATGTCCCAGCCCTTGCGGATCACCGCCAGATCCTCGTTTTCGAGGCCCATCTCCACCAGGTAGCTGCCCCCCCGGATGCCTTGGAGGATGTTCTTGATGTGGTGCGACAGGGTGGCGATCGTCTGGCCGACCGCCGCCAGCCGCTCCGATTGGACCATCGCCGAGTAGTAGGTGGTGTCTTCCACGGCCAGGGCCGCCTGGTGGCCGATCGCGATCATCAGCTTGAGGTGGTCGTCGCTGAACCGGCGCCGCTCCACCGACTCGACCAGCGGCACGGTGGTGTCCACGTAGATCAGCCCCACGGTGCCGTACCGGCCCCGCATCGGCACGCAGATCGCCTCCCGGACGCCGGTCCGGACCACGCTGTTGCCGCCGGCGAAGCGGTCGTCGTCCTGGGCGTCGCTGGTGAGCACCCCCTCGGCGTTGTCGAGCACGTAGTCGAGAATCGTGCGGCTGATGGCCAGCGTGTCGGCGGCCCCGGCCTGCCGGTCGCGGCGGGCCTTGGAGCGGAGGGCCCCCGTCTCCGGGTCGAGGAGCATGATGCAGCCCCGATCGGCCTCGACCCACTCGAAGACCAGCTCCAGGATCCGGCCGAGCAACTCGTCGATCTCGAGGGTGTGGCTGACCGCCAGGGCGGTGCGATACATCACCTGGAGGTTGCTGCGGGCCCGGGCCAGGCCGCGATTCTGACCCTCCTCGGGAGCCGCCAGGAGGATCGAGTCTTCCGGCAGGCTGCGGACGATCCGCGACCCGTCGGCCCCGCTCGAGGCCGGCACGATATCCACCGCCGACGCCGCCGAGGGCTCCTGGCCATCACCGGAAAAGAGCAGCACCGTGCGACCGATGCGGATCCGGTCGCCGTCGGCCAACTCGGCCCGCTCGACGCGGCCGTCGTTCAGAAACGTGCCATTGGAGCTCTTCAGATCGCCGACGATGAAGGCCGCCCCCACCCGCCGGATCTCGGCATGCCGCCGCGAGACCTCGTGGTCGTCGAGCCGGATCGCATTGCCCGCCTCGCGGCCGATGGTGGCGGCGGCGTCGTGGTCGGCCAGGTCGAACCGGCTGCCGCGGTTGAAACCCTGGATGACGAAGAGGGCTGGCAAGAGTGGCAGTTTCCTGGGAGTTGAACGGATCGTGGGCGCTCAGAGTGCTCAGGGCCGGAACGAGTTTGCCGGGGTTGCCCGTGCCATCTCGCCGGACGCTCGCTCCGCACATCCTGTGCTCCGCTCGCTCGATGGAAACCTCGCTTCGGCGACCAATCCGCTTCGCGGATCGGTGCCCGGCCTGCGCTTCGGTTTCCAACGCCGTCTCGATTGGCACGGGCAACCCCTCCGCCCGGAGGTTGGCACGGATGAGTCGCCGCGTGATGAGGGCCGATTCTCGCACGGCGGCGGCCGGCCGGGAAGCGGGCGGCGGCCGGGCCGCGGGGGAACGGCTAGAATCAAGAGAGTTTCGGCTCGGTCGGCAGAGCAGGACGACCCTTGGAGGCACGGCGGCATGGGCAGGTGGCAGCACTGGATGGGGCAAATCGCGATCGGCGGGCTGGTGGTGGCCGGGGGGTTTCTCGCGCTGCCGGCGGGTCGGGCCGCGGAGGCGGTGGCGGTCGTCGAGGCCGAGGCCCCGGCGGTGGAGGCCCCGCCAACGAGCGGCCCGACGGTGACCCGGCTGCGGCGGGCTGTGGACTGGCTCGCGGCCGCCGAGCGGGAGGGCCGCGGGCCGGGCACGGCCGGCATCGAGGCGGCGGGCGACTGGGTGGCCGAGCAGTTCGCCAGCCTCGGCCTGACCACGCCGGGCGAGGGGCAGGGGCCGTTTCAGCCCTTCGAGATGACGCTCGAGGCCACGCTCGGGCCGGCCGAGCGGAATCGGGCCGAGCTGGTCGGCCCCGCCGCTGCGACGGGTGAGCCGCGGGTGATCCCGCTCGAACTTGGCCGCGACTTCACCCCCCTGGCAATCGGCGGCTCGGCCGAGTTCGACCTGCCGCTGGTGTTCGCCGGCTATGGGATCACCGCCCCGACGGAAAACTACGACGACTACGCGCCGCTTGCCGACTCCGGCGGAGCGAAGGGGGCGGCGGTGATCGTGCTCCGCCAGGAGCCGCAGAAAGATGATCCCCACGGCGCCTTCGAGGGCAACCAGACCTCGCAGCATGCGGCGCTCGCCCGCAAGGCCGCCAACGCCTCGGAGCACGAGGCGGCCGGGCTCGTGTTTGTGAACGACACCGACGAAGACGGCGACACGCTGATGGCCTTCCGGCGGGCGGGCGAGGGCTCCGACAGCCGCACCATGCCCGTCCTCCACGTCCGCCGCGGGCTGCTCGACGAACTGGTGACCGCCAGCCTGGGGAAGTCGCTCACCGAGATCCAGAAGGGCATCGACGAGACGCTCACGCCCGGCAGCGGCCGGCTTGCCGGCTGGCGGCTCCGGGGGCAGACGGCGATCGAGCGGGTCCAGACGAAGGGCCGTAACGTGCTCGGCCTGCTGGGGGGCACTGGCCGGCCGGCGGGTGAGGCCGGCCCGGCCATTTCCGCGGCTGAGACGATCGTGCTCGGGGCCCACTACGACCACCTCGGCTTCGGCGGGGCCGCCTCGGCCGCTCCGGGCGAGACGGCCATCCACCACGGCGCCGACGACAACGCCAGCGGCACGGCCCTCCTCCTGGAGGTGGCCCGCCGGCTGGCGATGGCCGATCCGCTGCCCCGCAGCGTCTTGTTCATCGCCTTCTCGGGGGAGGAGCGGGGGCTGCTCGGCAGTGGCCACTACACCAACAACCCCGCGGTGCCCCTCGCCGACACCGCGGCAATGGTCAACCTCGACATGGTGGGCCGGCTCACCGACGACAAGCTGATCGTCTACGGCACCGGCACCGGCACCGGCTTCGACGCCCTCACCGACCGGCTGGTGGCCGCCCACGGCTTCGACCTCACCAAGGAGCCGGGGGGCTTCGGCCCGAGCGACCATGCCAGCTTCTACGCCAAGAAGATCCCGGTCTTTCACCTGTTCACCGGCTCGCATGCCGACTACCACCGGCCCACCGACACCGCCGAGAAAATCAACTACGAGGGGCTCGCCCGGTTGGCCGACCTGGTGACCGATCTGGTCCGCGAGCTGGCCCGAGCTCCCGAGCGGCCCGCCTACATCGAGGTGGCCTCGCCGCAGTTTGCCCGGGGGGGCGACCGGCCCTACTTCGGCAGCATTCCCGACTTCGGCAAGCCGGGGGGCGGCTATGCCATCTCGGGCGTCTCCAAGGAGTCGCCCGCGGCCCGCGGCGGCCTCCAGGGGGGCGACCTGATCGTCCGCCTGGGCGAGAGCGCGGTCACCAACCTCGACGACTTCGACAGCGCCCTTCGCAAGCACAAGGGGGGCGAGACGGTGCCGGTGGTGGTGATGCGGGCCGGCGCGGAAGTGACCCTCGAGGTCACCCTCGACCCACCCCGCAACTGATCCGCCGCTTTCGATAGCTCATGCCGGCTGTAGGTCCGTCACGCCGTGACCGACTATCCGCTCCGCCACCCAACGCCGCTTCAGGGAGCTCATGCCGGCGGCCTGAGCCTCCACCCTTCACTTCCCGATGCAGTGCCGGGCGAAGATCCGGTCGAGCAGGTCGGGGCCGAGGTCGGCGCCGGTCACGTCGGCAAGCGCCAGGGCGGCCGCCCGGAGGTGGGCGGCCACGAGTGACTCGTCCACGAACGCCCCGGCCGTCGCAGCCGCCACCGCCGCGGCGGCCTCGGCCAGGGCGGCGCGGGCCTCCTGGCAGCCGACGGCCAGCCGGAGCGTGGCCGGCGAGCCGCCCCGGGCGAGCCTGGCCACGGCGGCGAGGATCGCGGCCCGCAGTTCCGCGATGCCCCTGCCCGTGCGGCTGCTCGTGGCAATCCCGCCGCCGGCCGGCAGCCGCTCGGCGAGGTCGCAGCGGGTCAGGACCTCGATCGCGGTCTGGGCTGCCGGCGGCTCCCGGCCGCCATCGGCGGCCGCGTCGCGGCAGGCGAGCACGAGATCGGCCCGGGTGATCGCATCGCGGGCCCGGGCGGCCGCCTCGGCGGCGATGCCGACGAGACGCTCGCCGGCCGCGGGCAGGCCGGCCACGTCCACGAGGATGCACTGTGGCCCGGTCGCGTCGCCGAGCCGGGCCTCGAGCCAGTCGCGGGTGGTGCCCGTCTCGTCGGCCACGATCGCCGCCTCCCGGCCGACGAGGGCGTTGAAGAGGCTGCTCTTGCCGATGTTGGGCGGTCCAGCGAGCACCACCAGCGGCAACTCGGCGGCGGCCGCATCGCGGCCCCCGAGATCGGCCGCCACCCGAGCCACCGTGGCCTCGCAGCGGGCGATCCGGGCGGCCACCACATCCCAGGCGGGGCCGGCCGGGACGGCGTCGGGCGTGGTCTCATCGGCAAAGTCGATGGCCGCCTCGATGTCGGCCACCAGATCGAGGAGTTCGTCGCGGGCGGCGGCAAGCGCCTCCCCTGCCCCGCCGGCCAGCCGGTCGAGGGCCAGGGCGAGTTCCGCCGGCGAGCGGGCATCGACCACAGCCACCACCGCCTCGGCCTGGAGCAGGTCGAGCCGGCCGGCCAAGAAGGCCCGGAGCGTAAACTCCCCGCCGCGGGCCAGCCGGGCTCCCAGCCGGCAGGCCTCGGCTACCACCGCCGCCACGAGCGGCCCCGAGCCGGGCAGTTGCAGCTCGGCCAGCGGGCCGCCGAGCGGACCGCCGGGGCCGGGCCAGTGGAGGATCTCGACGGGCAAAGGACCCCACTCGCGGCCCAGGCCATCGACAGCCAGCCGAGCCGCCACGAGCCGCGGCCTCCCGCCCGTGGCCGCGAAGCCGGGAGGCTCGGCGGCGACGAGCGCCGCCAACAAGCCCTCGAGGCCGTCGCCCGCGAGCCGCACGATGGCCCGTGCGGCCGGCCCGTCGCCGGTCGCCGGAGCCACGATCAGGTCGGCGCTACCGAACATGAAGGTCGTCTCGAGGACTGTAGGCCCGGGCCGCCGGCACGGGCTATCAGAAGCGGTACTCGATCGGCAGGGCAAGTAGTCCGTCACGGCGTGACGGACCTACACGGCGTGACGGACCTCCACGTCAGCGCTGCTTCTTGCGGGCCTGGCGGCGCTCACGGGCGGCGGCGGCGGCCGGCTGGCGGCCCGCCGGCTGGGCGACGGCATCGACCACCCGCACGCTGCCCGCGGCCGCTGCCCCGGCGGCCGCCGGCTTGGGCAGCCAGAGGAGCCGCTCGGCGATGCCCCACAGGCTCGAGGCGATGAAGTAGAGGCACAGCCCCGAGGGCACCTTGAAGAACATCACGGCCATGAACCACATCATCGTGTTCATCACCTGCTGCTGCATCTTCTGCTGCTCGTCCATGGCCGGGGGCATGAACAGCTTCTGCTGCCAGAGGAACAGGCCGATCGTGATCAGCGGAAGGACGTTCAGGAACGGCCCCAGCCAGCCCTCGGGGGCGGTCAGGAAGCCGGGCAGCCAGCCGGTCCAGTTCCAGAGCATGTCGGGGGCGGCCAGGTTCGAGCACCAGCGGATCGCGGTCGTGAACAGGGGGGCCTCGCGGAGCTCGACGTCGGTGGCCAGGGCCCGGTAGAGCCCCATGAAGATCGGGATCTGGATGAACACCGGGAGGCAGCCGGAGGCCGGATTGACCCCGTGCTTCCGCCACAGCTCCTGGACCGCCCGGCCCCGCTTCTCGGAATCGTTCTTGTACTTCTCGTTGATGACCTTCATCTCGGGCTGGAGGGCCTGCATCTTTTGCGACGAGAGCGCCTGCCGGCGGCTGATCGGAAACATCGCCCCCCGGACGAGCACCGTGAGGAGGATGATCGCCAGCCCGTAGTTCCGCACGATCGCATGGAGCCCGTGCAAGAGCGCGATCATCGGCCGGGCCACCCAGCCGAACCAGCCGTAGTAGACGAGGTCGTCCATGCTCGCCTGCGGGGCGCCGAACTCGCGGAGCAGCTCGGGCCGCTTGGGGCCGGCGAAGATCGTGTAGCGATGCCGCAGCGGCCGCTCGGCATCGACGGCGGCATCCTCGGAGACGAGCCGGGCGGTCACGTTGACGAGCTTCTTGCGGGCTGGGTCGGCCGGCTCGCCGACCACGATCGACCGCACCTCCGCCAGCCCGGGCACGTCGGCGGCCGTGGCCGGAATCAGGGCCGAGGCGAAGTACAGGGCATCGACGCCGGCGAAGGAGAGGGGCTTGTCGGGCATCACGGTGCTGGCCGGGCGGTCGAGGGTGCCGGCCAGCGTCTTGAGGCCGCTGATCAGCGTGCTCTGGCTGCCGCGGAACCGGAGGGCCACGTCGCGGACGGCCAGCGAGCTCATGAACTCGTGCCACGTCCGCTGGGTGTACCACCAGCCCTCGGTGGGCAGCCCGGTGGGGCCGTCGAGGGCGTAGCTGACCACGGTCTTTCGTTCGGGCGAGTCGAGGCCCACGACCAGCTCCAGGGCGTAGCCCGGCGTGTCGGGGCCGGTGACGAGCCGGTATTCCTTGCTGGCCACCAGGCCGCCGGGCAGGCTGCGGGTGAACCGCACGCCGCCGGGAACCGCCGCGGCCTGCCAGTCGACGGCGGCCAGCTCCTGGCCGGCGATCTCGTCGAGCGGCTCGCGGCGGCGGCGGGCATCGCGGGTTTCCAGCGAGAGCCGGAAGGAGAGCGGGTCGTGGGGCTGGGCATCGGGATCGACGACCGGCCGGCCCCGGTACTCGGGGCGGACCACTTCCAGCGGCCGGCGGATGACCGTGGCCGTGACCTCCTGCGGGCTCTCACCCCGGAGGATCCCGATCGGCACCCGCTGCCCCGGCCGGGTGCCGGCGAGGACGTCGGCCAGCGCCTCGGGGTCGGCCGTGGTTGCCCCGGCCACCCGCACGATCACGTCGCCGACCCGCAGCCCGGCCAGATCGGCCGGCGTGCCCGGCCCTACCACCGTGATCCGGCAGCCCTCGGCGACGGCTTGGGTGCCGAGGTGGCCCAGGTAGCCGGAGCGGTCTTCCTGGTCGTGAAACCGCTCGTCGGAGAGCTCGATCCGCTCGATGGCGGCGCCCTTGCTCGTGAGGGTGACGAGCATCCGGGCCGGGTCGGCCGAATCGAGCGAGCCGAGCGTGAACCGGACCCGCTCGGCAGCGTCGGCCGCGTCAGCCGGCTCGGCAGCGTCGGCCGGCTCGGCAGCGGCGTCGGCGGTCGCGTCGCTCGCGGCAGGCTCGGCGGCCTTCGGGGCGGGCCTGCCGACAGCCAGTTCGGCAGCCGGAGCCGCGGCCTGCTCGGCGAGTTCTTCCACGGCCGCCGGTGGCGGGGGCGGAAACAGCCACATCTGCAGCATCTGGCTGCTGATCACGATCGCCAGCGCGATGGCGAAGAACAGGATGTAGCGGCGTTCCACAATCGATTCTCGGGGCTGACGCGGAAGTATACCGGCTCGCGAACGCTGCGGGGAGCCGGTTTGGCCGAGCGAGTACCGCGGCCGCGTTGGCGAAACGTAGCCGCGGGTTGACCCTTCGGGCAGGCAAAGCCTGTTCAACCCGACGGACAGCGCGAAGAAGCCGACCGGAAACGGTGGCAGTGGAAGGGCTCCCTCAACTGGCCGGCGGGATGAAATCCCGCCGCTACGTGGCGGCCGGTTTGGCCGAGCGAGTACCGCGGCCGCGTTGGCGCAACGTAGCCGCGGGTTTTTAACCCGACGGACAGCGCGGAGATGCCACACGGAAAGGGCGGCAGCGGAAACGCGTCGTCAACTGGCCGGCGGGATGGAATCCCGCCGCTACGTCAGCGGCCCTGCGTCAGGCGATCGCCGAGGAAATTGTCGAGGTCGGCGATGGCGTGGATCTTCTTTCGCGTCGTCTCGATGGGATAGGCGATCCGGCGGAACCGGACTCGCTCGTCGTCCTCGACCACGACGTAGCAGCTCCGCGGGTCTTCGTCCCGGGGCTGGCCGACCGAGCCGACGTTGATCATCGCCTTCCCGTCCGGCAGGTCGATGGCCACCTCCGTCTCGGCCTTGGGCACGCCGGGAGCGTGGAACTCCAGGCCGGTGGTGAACACGCCGGGGATGTGGGTGTGGCCCTGGAAGCAGAGCCGGGTGATCAGCTCGAAGATGTGCTCGAGCTTGAGCTGGTTGTAGACATCCTCGGGAAACACGTATTCGTCGAGCGGCCGGCGGGCCGAGCCGTGCACGAACATCACGTCGCCGAGCACATGGTTGCGGGGCAGCTCGCCGAGGAAGTCGGAGAGCCGGTCGGCCGAGTTCCGCGGCAGCCGGTCGTGGAGCTCGATCTGGTTGCGGGTCCAGCGGATCGCCCGCTCGGCCCCCGAATTGAAGCCGTCGGGATCGAACAGGGCCCCCTGGTCGTGGTTGCCCAGGATCACGAGGCCGCACCGGTCGCGGACCAGCCGGACGCACTCGCAGGGGTTGGGTCCGTAGCCCACCACGTCGCCCAGGCAGACGATCTCATCGACCTTCTGGCGGTCGATGTCGGCGAGCACCGCCTGGAGCGCCTCGAGGTTGCCGTGGACGTCGCTGATGATGGCCCGCTTCACGTGCGCTTCTTGTTGATCCGGGCAGGCGGCTGATCGGGGCGGCGTGAACGACTTTGGCAGCCGGGCGAGGCCCGACCGCAACCCCAGTTCAATGGTAGCCTTGCAGGCTATGATCCGTCGGTTTCCCGGTCAAGGATCGGCGTCCCGCCCGCCGGCTCGGCCCCCCAACGCCTTCCTGCAGGTCTCCCTCGAAACCATGAAGACGCTCGCCATCGACACGAGCCACCCGGCCGGCAGCGTTGCCGCCGGCACCGGCCCCGCGTTTGCGATCCGGCCGCTCGGCGAGGCGGCGGGGCACGCCCGACGGCTGGCGGCGGCCCTCGCCGAGGCGGCGGCCGAGGCTGGCTGGCCGGTGGCGGCGGCCGAACTCGTGGTCGTGGTCCAAGGGCCGGGCTCGTTCACCGGGCTGCGGGTCGGCGTGGCCACGGCCAAGGCGGTGGCCTGGGCCGGCGGCGGGCGGCTGGTGAGTGTGTCGGGCTTCGAGATCGTGGCCCGCGAGACCGCCCGGCTGGCGGGCACCGCGGCGGAGCCCGTCGCGATCGGCTTCGATGCCGGCCGCGGCGAGGTGTTTGCAGCCTGGGCCACCCCCGAACCCGCCCGGCCCTCCGGCTGGCTGGTCGGGCCGCCGGAGTTGCTCGCCACCGCCGCCTGGATCGCCGGCCTGCCGCCGGGGGCCCTCGTGAGCGGCCCGGCGGCGGCCCTCCATGCGGCAAGCCTGGCCGCCGCCGGAAAGCGGCTCGCCCCGCCCGAAGCCTGGGCCCCGTCGGCCGCTGCGGCGGCTGCCCTGGGCCTCGCCCTGGCGGCCGCGGGGCAGGCCGACGACCCGGCCACGCTCGTGCCCGACTACCTGCGGCCGAGCTACGCCGACGAGCGGGCGGGATAGCCGCCCCGGGGACTGTCCCCGCCGCGGGGACTGTCCCCCTTCCACCCACCGGGGACTGTCCCCGCCGCGGGGACTGTCCCCTTTCCTGGTCCCCTTTCTGCCGGTGCTCCTGAACGCCCGCGGCACTCCCGGTACATTG
>CAYRNG010000214.1:0-2299 GCA_964425395.1 uncultured Candidatus Kuenenia sp.
CTCGACGAGTTCCAGCGACTGCTGAACCACGTCTGCGAGTAGGCCCAAACGAGTCGGGGCGGAGAGATTCGAACTCTCGACCTCCTGGTCCCAAACCAGGCGCGCTAGCCAGACTGCGCTACGCCCCGGCGGCCCCGCGAGGGACCGACTGGAGCCACAGTGTACACGGGCCGTGATCGCCCGGCGGCAGCGGCTTTGGATCGCGGCCGTTCCCGATATACTTTCGGGTGCGTCGGCCAGGGGCCGAACCATTTCGGCCGCGATGCGTACTAGGGCGTCGGCACCTTCGCCCCGTCCCCAGCCAGAGGAACCCCCTGATCGAAATGCTCACCTTCTCCAAGCGGATCCTGTTCGTCGGTTTCGGCTTCGTGGCCCGCTGCACGCTGCCGGTCCTGCTCAAGCACGTGAAGGTTCCCCCGGGAAACATCACGATCCTGGAGTTCGAGCCCGACGAGGAGGCGCTCCGCCCCTGGATCGAGAAGGGGGTGAACTTCGTCAGGGCCCGCGTCGCCCCCGACAACCTGGGGGAACTCCTCTCCCGCCACGTCTCCGCCGGCGACATCCTGATCGACCTGGCCTGGAACATCGACTGCGGCGAGATCCTCCAGTGGTGCCACGACCACGGCGTGCTGTATCTCAACACGTCGGTCGAGCTCTGGGATCCATACGAAAACGCCCAGGGGGCCCATCCCACCAAGATGACCCTCTACTGGCGGCACATGAACCTCCGCCGGAGGATCGCCGGCTGGGACTCCCCCGGCACCACGGCCGTGCTCGAGCACGGGGCCAACCCGGGGCTGATCAGCCACTTCACCAAGCACGCCCTGCTCGACATCGCCAAGGTCTGCCTCGAGGAGCGGAAGTTTGCCGGTGAGCAGGCCGAGCAGATCGCCGAGCATGCCAAGTCGCGGGCCTTCAACCACCTGGCCCATGAGCTGGGCGTGAAGGTGATCCACTGCAGCGAGCGGGACACGCAGATCTCCGACCGCCCCAAGGAGGTGGACGAGTTCGTCAACACCTGGAGCGTGGAGGGCTTTCGCGAGGAGGGCACGACCACGGCCGAACTGGGCTGGGGCACGCACGAGAAGACCCTGCCCCCATTCGCCTACGAGCACGCCGACGGGCCGAAGAGCCAGATCTGCCTGGCCCGGATGGGCATCAACACCCAGGTCGTCTCCTGGGTGCCCGGCTCGACGATCATCGGGATGGTCGTCCGCCACGGCGAGGCCTTCAGCATCACCGAGAAACTCAGCGTCCGCGACGCCGCCGGGCAGACGATCTACCGCCCCACCTGCCACTACGCCTACTGCCCGTGCGACGCGGCGATCGCCAGCCTGTGGGAACTTCGCGGCAACGATTACCGGCTCCAGCCGCGGCAGCGGATCATGACCGACGAGATCACCACCGGCTCCGACGCGCTCGGGGCCCTGGTGATGGGGCATCCCCTCAACTCCTGGTGGTGCGGCACAGATCTCTCGATCGAGGAGTCGCGGCGGCTCGTGCCCCACCAGAACGCGACCACGCTCCAGGTCGCGATTTCGGTGGTCGCCGCCACGATGTGGATGATCGAGCATCCGGCCGAGGGGGTGAAGCTCCCCGACGACCTGCCGCACGACTACGTGCTCGGGATCGCCAAGCCCTACCTGGGCAAGTTTCTCTCTGTGCAGAGCGACTGGACGCCGCTCAAGTACTATTCCAATGCCTTCCACGGGTTCAACCGGCCGGCGATCGACCCCGCCGACCCGTGGCAGTTCAAAAACTTTCTCCTGACCGACGGCGACTGAGCATGAACCAAAAAGCCCTCCTCGACCTCGCCAAGAAGCACGGCACGCCGCTGTTCGTCGTGGACCACGCCGAACTGCGGAAGAACTACGCCACTTTCAAGAAGCACTTTCCCCGGGTGCAGGCCTACTACGCCGTCAAGGTCAACAGCGACCCGGCGATCGTGCAGACCTTCTACGAGCTCGGCGGCAGCTTCGACGTGGCGAGCATGCAGGAGTTCCACACGGTTTACCAGTTCATCAAGAAGCTGCCGGCCAAGGCCCGGCAGGACTTCATCTGGGACAAGGTGATCTACGCCACCCCGATCAAGCCGATCGAGACCCTCCGCGAGCTCGACCAATACCGGCCGTTGGTCACCTACGACAACGTCGAGGAGGTGAAGAAGATCGCCAAGCACGCCCCCCAGGCGGGGCTCTGCCTCCGGCTCCAGGTGCCCAACACCGGCTCGATGGTGGAGCTCTCGAGCAAGTTCGGGGCCCTGCCGGGCGAGGCAGTGGACCTGATCCAGTGCGGCCAC
>CAYRNG010000215.1:0-19015 GCA_964425395.1 uncultured Candidatus Kuenenia sp.
CGGACCTTGTCTCCCCGGATGTCCACGATCGTGACGACGATGTTGTCGCCGATCATGATGCTTTCGTCGCGTTGTCTGGAGAGCACGAGCATCGCAGATCCCTTCCTGATCCTTGCGGCCGGGCGACGCTCCGCGTCACCCCTGACCTCTTGATTATGCACTCTTCCTGAGTGGCTGGCGGTGGATGGTGAGTTCGTAGTGCAGCGGCAGCTCGCCGCTGGCAACGACTTGACGGCCCGTGCGGGCTTCGAGGTTGATGACGATCGGAGCTTTGAGATTGAGCGTGAGGGTGGTGCCGGTCTTGCCGACCACCACCACGACCTGGGCCTGGCGGATGTCGTGGATCGCCAGCGGGGTCAGCTCGCTCCGCGGGATCCGGACCTGGTAGTCGGGCACGAACCGGCGGGGGCTGACCACGGCCAAGGCGACGTCGCCGCGGGTGGTGCTTTGCAGCCAGCCGAGAGCGTCGTTGGTCGAGTCGGCGAGCAGGGCCCACTCGCGGCAGTCCTCGAGGCCGGGCAGGCCGCTGGGGAACCGGATGATGTCGCCGGCATCGACGTCGATGCGGCCGAAACGGCTGGTGTTGATCCGCATGATGATGGCACTCCATTGCCTGGAGGAAACCGCCCGGTCTTCCCACCGGACGGGCGAAGGCTCACGCCCGCTCCCTATCCATCGGCAGACGGGGCAGGCCGGGTTAAGAAAAAAGGCTTGGCGAAACAGGGCGGGTGCGGGGGATGCTGCTGACCGGGCGAAACCGGGCGATCGCGGTGCTTTTCCGGGCTGCCGCGGCTATCGCCACATGGGCTCGGCGGCCCAGGCGGCCAGCGGGCCCAGGATCAAGAGCGGCAGCCAGGCCCCCAGCGACGGGCTCAACGCGTCGGCCAGAGTCAGGGCATGGCTCCCCATCACGACCAGAAAGAAGACCACCGTCATCGCCACGCAGCCGCCGACGGCCGCGAACACGCCCCGCCGGGTCGGCCCCAGCACGAGCGGAATGCCCAGCAGGAGCAGGGCCAGATCGAGCAGCGGGGCGGTGAACCGGGCGTGGACACGGAGCGGAATCTCACCCGCCACGCCCAGGCTCGGGTTGCGGATCGCCCGCACGAGCTCGGCCGTGGACGAATACTGGCTCCAGTTGGCCGAGCCGATCAGCTGCTCGAAGGTGACGTCGCTGGCCACGAAGCACTGCCCCGGCTCGAGCCACGCGGCCGCCGAGCGGGTGAGCACGACCGGCTCGCCCCCCAGGGTCAGCGGAGGCAGCCGGTCGATGTCGGCCGGCTCCTGGATGCCCTCGAGGAGATACCCCGCCGGCCGATCGGCAGCGGCCGCCTGCCAGACCGCCCGCTGGGCCGTGATCTGGGAGCCGAATTCCCCCAGCTGCGGCGGCATCAGCAGGCTGGGCGACTCGATCGTCGCCATCCCCGCCCGCACGCCCCGGCCCCGGAAGAGGATGTCGGTGCGGTGGTCGTAGCGGGATTCGAAGGGCTGGATCGCGGTGCCGTCCAGGTCTTGGGCATTGCGGGCGAAGGCCTCCCGGATTCGGGGCAGCAGGAGCTCGCGGTTGGCGGCAGACATCAGGCTGACCACGGCCGCAAACACGATCACGGGGCGGGCGATCCGCCAGCGGGACACACCCGCGGCCAACAGCGCCGTCAGCTCGTTGTGTCGCTCCAGCCAGGAGAGGGCGAACATGGCGCTGGCCAGGGTGATCACCGGGCTGGTGGCGTCGAAAAACCAGACGATCCGGCCCCCGTAATAGGCCCCCAGAATCTTGGCCATGCTGCCCGTCTCGGCGGCATGGGTGATGAACTCCTCCATGTTCGTGAAAGCGTCGAACACGAAATACAGCCCCGCCAGGCTCACGAACACGATCACGAAGGCGTGCAGCTGGGCGCGGCCGAGGTAGCGGTCGATGAGCATCGCTGCTTGACGGGCCGGGGAGGGCGGGGAGGATAGGGATTCGGCCGTGGGCCGCAGCCGGGCGGCGGACGGTACCGGGCCGGCCTGCCGAGCGTCAATCCGGCCTCCGATCAGCCCCTTCCCGCGAGAAACAGGATCCCCATGGCCTGGCTGACGGTTCTGGGACGCGGTGCGGGCCGGCTGGCAGGCCAGGCCCTCGACCTGCTCTACCCGCCCCGCTGCGTCTTCTGCCGGGCCGAGGCGGCGGGCGAGCCACCAGGCGAGGCGGTGGTCTGCGATGGCTGCAGCCGGCGGCTGACGGGCGACGGCCCCCGCTGCCCCGGCTGCGGGGAGCCGGCCGCGGCCCCGGTGGCCTGCCGCCGCTGCCGGGGGCGGACTGATGCCGAGGGTGTGGCCGTGTTGGCGGGCTACGGCGACGAGGTGCGAACAGCCGTGCTGGCAGCCAAGCGGCCGGGGGGCGAACTCCAGGCCGCCGGCCTGGCGACGCTCCTCTACCGGCGGCATCGCGAGTCGTTCTCGGCCTGGCGGAGCGACGTGGTAGTGCCGGTGCCGATGCACTGGCTGCGGCGGGCGACGCGGGGCACAAGCGCCGCTGACCTGCTGGCCCGGCATCTGGCCGGCCGCCTCGACGTGCCCTGCCGCGGCCTCGTCCACCGCACCCGGGCCACCCGGATGCAGAACGAACTGCCCCCCGCCGAGCGGCCGGCCAACGTGCGGGACGCGTTTCGGGCCGCGGCCCGTGCGGCAGGGCGGCGGATCCTGCTCGTGGACGACGTGATGACGACCGGCGCCACGCTGGCGGCCTGTCGTGAGGCGCTGTTGGCAGCGGGGGCCGAAGCGGTCCATGCCGCCGTGGCTGCCCGGGCCGATCGCCATGCCACGGCTGAGGGGTCGCAGCTGCCGGGGGAGGCGGGAGACCCATGACCGCACCGCTCGCGACAGGCGGACCGATTCGGGTCGGCACGCGGGCCAGCGGGCTGGCCGTGGCCCAGACCGGCCAGATCGTGGACCGGCTCCGGCAACTCGGCTGCGAGGTGGTCGTGGAAACGATCACCACCCGCGGCGATACCCGCGGCGACCAGCCGGTGGCGGCCCTGGGGAGCGACGGGGTGTTCGTGCGGGAGCTGGAGCGGGCTCTCCTCGAGGGTCGGATCGACCTGGCGGTGCACAGCCTCAAGGATCTGCCCACCGCCGCCGTGCCCGGGCTCTCGATCGCCTGCGTCCCGGCCCGGGCCACCCCCTTCGACGCTCTTGTCGGCCAGCCCGGCGACAGGCTCGAGACGCTGCCGGCCGGGGTGATCGTCGGCACGGCGAGCGTCCGGCGGGCCGTGCAGATCGAGGCCGTCCGACCCGACCTCGTCGTGCGGCCGATCCGAGGCAACGTCGATACCCGGCTGCGGCGGCTCGACGCCGGCGAGTATCGTTGTCTGATCCTGGCAGCGGCCGGCCTGGAGCGGCTGGGGCTGGGCGAGCGAATCACGACCTTGCTCGAGCCGCCCCTCTTCTGGCCGGCGGTCGGGCAGGGCGCGCTTGCCCTCCAGATCCGCGCTGCCGACGAGGCCACGGCCCGGGCCATCGCCCCGCTCGACGACCGGGCTACCCACCAGGCCGTGCGGGCCGAGCGGAGCTGCCTGGCGGAACTGTCAGGCGGGTGTCTCGCGCCGGTCGGGGCCTGGGGACGGGTCGATGCCGAGGGAGCTCTCTGGCTGGGGGCCCGGGTGCTCGAGCGAGCCGGCCGGGAGGTGCGGCAGGTTGCGGCGGAAAAAGTGTCCCCGCCGGAGGTGGGTGGTGAAAATCGCCTCGCGGCAGCGGAGGCGCTGGGCCGGCAGGTGGCCGAAGAGCTCCTGGCGGCCGGGGCGGCCGAGATGCTCGCTCGGATGCGAGGGCAGGAAACGTAACGACATTGGCAGCCCCCGCTCGGGCCGGATTCACTACACTAGATCCGGAGCCCGACGGCCCGCCCGGCCGTCCCCCGGTCGCGGGAGATCCGCGACCGAGAGGGCTTCGCCCGTTGAATCAAAAAGTTTGAAGTGTTAAAGTTCGGTGAGAGTTTTCTGTCGCGGTGTGTCAGTCTGGAGGCCGCGGTGACGGAATTCCATCCCCGATTCCCGGTTCATTTTTTTTACCCCAGGATGGTGGCCGCGGGCCGCCAAAAGTCGAGTTGCCATGCCCATAAAAGTTGTAATTGCCGATGACCATGAGGTGGTTCGCAAGGGGCTGGCCAGCCTGCTGGCCGGCTCCGAGGTGAAGATCGTCGGCGAGGCTGCCAGCGGAGATGAAGCCTTCCGCGTGACCAAGAAGACGAAGCCCGACGTGGTGCTTCTCGACATCCGGATGCAGGGCAAGGACGGGCTGACGGCCCTGGAGCGGATTCGGGCCGAGATGCCCGGAGTCCGCTGCGTGATGCTCTCGACCTTCGACAACCCCACTTACGTGGCCCGGGCGGTCGCCGCCGGGGCCCACGACTACATGCTCAAGGGATGCAGTCGGGCCGAGCTGATCAGCTCGATCACCGGGGCCGCGGCCGGCCAACTCCCGATGCGGGCGGGCGAGCTCCGCCGGGTGGCCACGACGATGGCCAATCGGCTGGCCACGCCCGATCCCGACATCCCGCTGACCCAGCGAGAGACCCAGGTGCTCCGGCACATGGCGTTGGGCCTCTCTAACAAGGAGATCGCCCAGTCGCTGACGATCAGCGTGGAGACCGTCAAGGAGCACGTCCAGAACATCCTCCGCAAGATCGCCGTCGGCGATCGGACGCAGGCCGCCGTCTGGGCGGTCCGCCGCGGGCTTGTGTAGGCCCGGGCAGCCGGCACGGGCTATTCGGGTGCGGCGTTGGGTCGCGGTGCGGGTAGTCCGTCACAGCGTGCCGGACCTCCAAGCGGCGGGTATGGCGTTTTGACATCTGCGGCTGGGCTGACTGAACGTAGCCGCGGGTTTTCAACCCGCGGGCCGCAGGAAGTCGCCAACCGGAACCGGCGGCACGGGAAGGACGACGTCAACTGGCCGCCGGGGTAGTCCGTCACGGCGTGCCGAACCTACACGGCGTGCCGGACCTATTCTGCGTGCTACTGCCCGCGTCTCAGCGGGCCCGCGGGTGGGCCTTGTCGAAGGCGTCGAGCAGCTTGCGGGTCGTGACGTGGGTGTAGATCTGCGTGGTGACCAGGCTCTTGTGGCCGAGCAGTTCTTGAACGCTCCGGATGTCGGCCCCGGCATCGAGCAGGTGGGTGGCGAAACTGTGCCGGAGGGTGTGCGGGCTGGCCCGGCCGGCGAGCCCCGCCACGGCCAGGTGCTTGTCAAGCAGCCGGGCCACGCCCCGCACCGAGAGTCGGCCACCGAGCTTGTTGGTGAACAGCGGCCGGGCCGCCGCGGACTTGGCCGCCGGCTGCCGGGGCCGGGCCGCCAGCCAGGCCCGGATCGCCCGCCGGGCGTGGGAGCCCACGATGCCCAGCCGCTCGCGGCGGCCCTTGCCCCGGACCCGGACCGTGGCGTTCGCAAGGTCGAGGTCGCCGTCGTCGAGGTTCACGAGCTCCCGGACGCGGACCCCGGAGGAATACATGAGCTCGAGGATCGCCCGGTCGCGGAGGCCGCCGGCCGCCTCGGGCCGGGGCGTCGCCAGCAGCCGGGCGATCTCCTCGCCGGTGAGAAACTTGGGCAGCTTGCGAGCCCGCCGGGGGCTGCGAAGCGGCTTGGCGGGGGTGGCCCGCACCCAGCCCTCCCGCTGGCCGAAGGCGTAGAAGCTCCGCAGGCTGGCGAGCTTGCGGGCCACGGTGGAGGCCGCATAGCCGGCGGCATGGAGGCCGGCGGCGAAGCGGCGGAGGACGGGGCTCGTCGCCTCGGCCGGCCGGTGGCAGCCCGCCGAGCGGAGAAACTCCTCCAGCTGCAGCAGATCCTCGCGATAGCTCTTCGTCGTCAAGGGGGAGCCGCCCCGCTCGGCCGCGAGGTGCCGCAGGAAGCGGTCGATCTCGGGCCAGGAGGGCTGGGCCCGGGCGAGGGGATGAGCGGCCATGGCCAGCCCGCCCTTCAGGCCCGCCGGTCGGCCCGCGGCTGAAACCGCAGCCGCCGCGGGCGGGGGGCGTGCTGCCGAATTTTCTGGCCCAGCACGGCGGCGTCGTACCAGGAGAAGCTCAGCTCGGGATTGGCGGCATGCCGGCCGATCGCCCGGAGAGCCTCCGCGCGGCTGTCGTCGTCGTAGAGGAACACGTAGCGTTCCTCCCCCTTGACCAGTGCGATCACGTTGATGTCACGGGCGTCCATCGCAACTCTCGGACGAGTGCCGTCTCCCGGGACGGCTGGCCGGCCCGCTGCAGCCGAGTGCCGCAGCCCACCTGAGTGCGTATCGGCCCGTCACGTGACGCGACCCCAGACTTCCTCGGGCTTCCCCCCCAGGTCACCTTGACCGGGCCAAGCCCGCCGCCAGCGGCCGCCACCAGCATGATTCTGGGAAGGCTGTGCGGGCGGGGCAGGCGGCCCCTACATCAAGTCGGCGAATCCGCGCAAGGCGACCGGTTCCCGCGACCAGAAGGGTTCCCCCGCCAGGGTGCCGATCTGGCTGCCCCACCAGGCGTCGGCCGCCGCCACCCGCTCCGGTACCGTGGGCCGGGGGGCCGAGCCGGGAAACTGGCTGGCGTAGCAGGCGATGCTCCGCCGCTTGGCCTCGGCCGTGGCGGTGATGTCGATCACGAAGGCCGGCCGCCGCACCGCCCGGAGGTGCACGCAGGGGTAGTGGTAGATCCGCTCGGGATGCCAGGGCGCGCCTGGCAGGTCGCACTTGGTGAGCTTGGCCCAGAACCGGGCCGCCTCCGCCAGCCGGGTGGCCGCCACGTGGTCGGGATGGGCGTCGATCCAGTGCGGGGCGAACAGCCAGCGGGGCCGGGTGCGGCGGATCACGCCGGCGAGGGCGGCACGGGCGGAGAGCGTGGCCCGCAGCCGGCGATTGGGGAGGCCCAGGTTTTCCCGCCACGAGACGCTCAGGATCTCGGTCGCGGCGGCCGCCTCGCGGGCCCGGATCTCGGGCGAACCCAGCGGGGTCGGCTCGCCGTCGGTGAGGTCGAGGATCCCCACTGCCAGGCCCCGCGACCGCATCAGGGCGATCGTGCCCCCCATGCCCAGTTCGGCATCGTCGGGGTGAGGGGCGATCACGAGCACGTCGAGCATCCGGCAGGCTCCCTGGCCCGGCGGCGGTTGCCAGCCGGCCCCTCCGATCATAGTCTGCCCCGGTTCTTTCCCCGACCTCCCTGGCCTCCATGACCGACTCCGCCGCCACGGCCCCGCCGCCCGCCTCCAGCCGCGACCCGAGCCGCGACCCGACTCTGGCCGCCGCCTGCGACCATGCCCGACGGGGAGCCGTCTTGGCCACGATCGACGCCCTTGTCGGCTGGGACGAGCGGACGATGATGCCTCCGGCCGCCGGCAGCTGGCGGGCCGACCAGGCCGCGGAGCTGGCGGCAGTGATCCACCGCCAGCGGACCGACCCCGCCCAGGGGGAACGCCTCGCCGCCCTGGCCGCCAGCCCCCTGGCCACCGCCGGCAGCCCGGCCGAGCAGACCGCCATCCGGCTCCTCAAGCACGACTTCGACAAGCAGGCCCGGCTTCCCCCGCGGCTCGTCGAGGCTCTCGCCCGCACCACCGTCGAGGCCCAGCAGGCCTGGGTGGCCGCCCGGGCCGCCGCCGACTGGTCGCAGCTCGCTCCCTGGCTGGAGAAGGTCTTCGCCCTCAAGCGGGAGCAGGCCGCCTGCCAGCGGCCCGACCTCGATCCCTACGACGCCCTCCTCGATGACTACGAGCCGGGGGGCCGCTGGCGGGCGATCGCGCCCCGGTTCGCAGCCCTCCGGGAGGAGCTTGTGCCGCTGGTCAAGGCCTGCGAGCAAGCCCCCCGGCGGCCCTCCGACCGGCTGCTCACCGAGCACCCCTATCCGGTCGAGGCCCAGCAGCGGTTCGTCCGCGAGGTGGCCGCCCGGATCGGTTTCGACTTCGACCGCGGCCGCCTCGACACCACCGACCATCCGTTCTGCACCTCGCTCGGCCCCGACGACTGCCGGATCACCACCCGCTGGGACGAGCGGTTTCTGCCCACGGCCCTCTACGGCGTGCTCCACGAGGCGGGCCACGGGCTCTACGACCAGGGGCTGCCGGCGGCCTGGTATGGACTGCCGCCGGGCGAGGCGGCCTCACTCGGGATCCACGAGTCGCAGTCGCGGCTCTGGGAAAACCTGGTGGGCCGGTCGCGGGCCTTCTGGGAGTGGTGCTTCCCGCTGGCCCGGGAGGCCTTCCCGGCTCCCCTCGCCGGGGCCGATGCCGCCGCCCTCCACGAGGCGATGCTCGTCGTCCGGCCGTCCTTCATCCGGGTCGAGGCCGACGAGGTCACCTACAACCTCCACGTCATGCTCCGTTTCGATCTCGAGCGGGCCGTGGTGCTCGGCGAGCTGCCGGTGGCCGACCTGCCCGCCGCCTGGAACGAGCGGTTCGAGCGCGACTTCGGGATCCGGCCGCCGAATGATGCCGCCGGCGTGCTCCAAGACATTCACTGGCCCGCCGGCCTGGTCGGCTACTTCCCCACCTACACGCTCGGCAACCTCTACGCGGCCCAGTTGATGCAGGCTGCCGAGGAACAGCTCGGCGACCTCGACCGGCAGTTCGCCGCCGGAGAGTTTCGGCCGCTGCTCGACTGGCTGCGGCGGGAGATCCACGCCCACGGCCGGCAGTTCGAGAGCGAGCCCCTCGTGGAGCGGGCCACCGGCCGGCCCGCCTCGGCCGACTGGCTCTGCCAGAGCCTCCGCCGCCGCTACGGCCCGGCCCACGGCCTCTGACACCTTGTAGCGGCGGGATTATTATCCCGCCGGCCAGTTGACGCCGCCTCTCCAGTGCCGCCGGTTCCGGTTTGCGGCTTCCTGCTGTCCGCGGGTTAAAAACCCGCGGCTACGTTACGTCAGCCCAGCCGCATGCGTCGGAACGCCAAATCCGCGATGTAGCGGCGGGATTTCCTGGCGGGCAGGCGGAGCCTGGTATCCCGCCGGCCAGTTGACGCCGCCTCTCCCTCGGCCCGGATTCCGTCAGGCCGATGTTCTCTCCGCTCCAACGCACCGTCCCCTGGCTCGCGCCAGGGGTTTTTCTGTGCGTCGCGCGCGCAGGAGGTCCAAGAAAAACCCCGGCCGCAAGCCCGGGGACGGTGGGTCAGAACCTCGCCCTGAAACACCCCCGTCGGGCCTGCTGGCAGGCCGGGAAATTTCGGTGGTACACTCGCTGCGAGGTCGGCTCAGGGGACGTTCCCCGGCCGGCGGCAGACGGGCTCTCAGAGCCGGTGCGGAGGCAATGCAGATGGCCGATGATGACAAGCTCGAGCCGAACGACGACCCGTGGGCGGGGCTCGAGGCCGAAGGGCTCCCCGACCTGAACGAAGGGTTTTCGTTCTCGTTCGACGAGGAGCCGGCCGAGCCGGCCGAGGCTGCGGCGGAAGATGTCGGCCCCAGCTTCGAGGGCTTCGAGGCTTTCGAAGAACCGGCTGCTGAAGAACCGGCTGCCGAACTGCCCCGCGGCGAAGAACTGATCACCGAGGAGGCGTTTGCCGAGGAACCTGTTGCCGAAGAGGGGCTCTTCGAGCCACCGGCCGGCGCTGAAGACGAGATCGTCGCCAGCGACTCGCTCTCGCTTCCGGAGGGACTGGCCGAGTTGCTCGCGGGCTCGACCGCCGACGAGGCCGCGCCGGCGATCGTGGACAGCAGTGAATTCGCCGCGGAGCCCCCGCCCGACGAAGCAGCCACGTCCGATGACGATGCCGTCGGTGATTGGCTCGGTGAGCCCGAGGCCGAGCCGTCCGCCCTGGGGCTGTCGGTGTTTTCCTCGGACGACGATGACTCCAATCAGCCCAGCGGATTCGACCCGAGCGGTGAGGACTCCACGGTGCAGATCGGCACCGGCACCTCGGGCATCGCCTCGCCGAGCAGCATCGAAGCCTTCGGCTCGGACGCGGGAACTGAAGAAGACGGCGACCCGTTCGCCGGCCTGGGCGGCGAGGAGGAGGTCGAGGCGTTTGGCTTCCCGGTGGCCGACGAGGCTCCCAGTGAAGCCGAGACCGTCGCCGTGGCCGCGGCCGCAGGCTCGACCGTGGCCGCCCCGACCTCGAAGAAGAAGCCGGCCAAGCAGCCGCCCCCCCGCAAGAAGAAGTCCGGCATGGTGGGGCAGTTGCTCGGCGTCATTGGTGGCGGACTGATGTCCATTCCGATCGTCTTGGGCATCCTCTGGTGGGGGCTGGGCCGAGATCCGCTCCAGGTCGCCCCCATGGTGCCCGACTCGCTCGGCTTCCTCCTGCCCGCCAAGCTCCGCTCCGGCGACCAACTCATCGCCCGCGGCGGGACTGCCCGCGGCCTCGACGCGGTGCTCGGCGCCACGGCCGGCGGCGGTGATGTGCCGGCCGACGAAGACCTGGCGATGAATGACCCCGAGCCGGAGCCCGACCTCCCGGCCGATGATCCCCTCGAGCCCCTCGACCCGCCGCTCACCGATCTGGCCGCGGCTGATCCGCTCTCAGCCCCCGCAGATGACGACGACCCCCTCATGGCCCTCCTCAACGAGGAGTCGCCCGCCCCCGTCGCTCCCGGTCCGCCGCCGGCGCCGGAGCCCGAACCGCTCGACACGGCCGGCCTCGAGGCGGCGGCTGATCAGGCGGTCGCCGCCCTGGCGGCGGTCAAGGCGGTCGAAGACTTGAACGATCCGGTTGCCCGCAGGCTGCTCGTCGGCTGCTACCGCAGTCTGGCCGCCTACGCTCAAGAGCTGGCCATGCTCGAGCGGGTGGCGGCCGACACGGGCCGGCCCCTCGCGGAGCTTCCGGCCTCGGCCGAGGCGGTGCCCGCGGACATCGGCGAGCGTCCGGAGCTGTTCGAGCCGCTGGCTCGCCTGACCCGCGACTGGCTGGCTTTCAAGCGGCGTCCCAGCGACGGCGTCGTGGCCCCCGCCACCTTCGTGGCAGCCCGGCAGGTGGGGCCCTACTGGCGGACGGAGGTGGCCGTGGGTGAGAAGCCGCTCGTCGTGCTCTCCCGCTCCGAGCCTGCGGCCGAGCCCGGGGAGACCGTGCTCGTGACCGGACTGGTCATCGACGAGGGCGTGCTCTGGGCCAGCGAGGTCCGGCCGGCCAAGCGATCCGATCCGTTCGGCCTGTGACGCGGCCGGTGCCGTCCTCCGAGCCGATCGCCGAGCGACCGCGGGATCCCGAGTCGGCCACGGCCATCGCGGCCGCCGTCGCCTCCGGCCGCAGGACCGCCGAGAACGTGCTCGCCGAACACGTGGCTCGCCATCACTCGAGCCACGCCCGCCTCAATGCCCTCGTGCAGCCGCGGCACGACGAGGCGGCCCGCGAGGCGGCGGCCGGGCCGCGGGGGCCGCTGGCCGGCGTGCCGGTGAGCGTCAAGGAGTGCTTCGCCGTCCGGGGCCTGCGGACCACGCTCGGCATCCCCGGCTTCGACACGGCCGCCGATGCCGCGGATGCCGAGATCGTGACCCGCCTCCGGGCGGCCGGTGCGATCGTGGTCGGCAAGGGCAACGTGCCGCAGGCGATGTACAGCCACGAGATCGACAACCCCGTCTGGGGTCGCTCGGTTCACCCGACCGCCGCCGACCGCGGCCCGGGGGGCTCGACCGGCGGCGATGCGGCCCTCGTGGCGGCAGGCGTCGTGCCGCTGGCCGTCGGCACCGACCTGGCGGGCAGCCTCCGTCAGCCGGCTCACGTCTGCGGGATCGCGACCCTCATGCCACGCACGAGCGTGCTGGGGGAGGGGGGCTGCTTCGACACGGTGCCCCACCTCGAGGCCATGCGGCCGCGGGCCGGCTTCCTGGCCCGCCACGTGGCCGATCTCGAACTGGCGACCACAGCCGTGGCCAGCTTCCCCGCCGCCGAACCGGTCCGCCGCGTCGGCTGGTGGGACACGACCGCTCCGCTGCCCGCCTCGGCCGCGATCCGCCGGGCCGTGGCCGAGGCGGTGGCCCGGCTGGAGGCCGCCGGGATCGAGACTGTGCCCCTCGACGGCCGGCTGGCCGAGGAGGCGGCCTGGCTCCACCTGGGGCTCATGTCGGCCGACGGCGGAGCCAACATCCGGCGGCTGTTTTCCCAGGTGGGGCAGGTTTGCAACCTGCCAGAGTCGGGGCCGCATCCGGCAGACTCCAAGCCCGCCCCCCGGGCGCTCCCGGGCCAGCCGATGGATGGGATCCGCCGGCTGCTCACGATCGCGGGCATGCCCCGCTGGCTGCGGCCGCCGCTGGCCGCGCTTGTCTGGCTGGCTGGCCGGGGGATCGAGGCCCGCGGGCTGTTGGCCACCGGTCCCCGCTCCCCGGCCGGGCTGGCCACGCTCTCGGCCGCCCGCGACAACCTCGCCAGCCGGTTCGCGGCGGCGACGGCCGGCTGCGACGCGATCGTCTGCCCGGTCTCGGCCCTGCCGGCCCTCCGGCACGGCACCGCCGCGGGGCTCCTGCTCGCCGCCGCACCCTGCCTGATCGCCAACCTCCTCGACCTGGCTGCCGGCGTCGTGCCGGTGACCCGCGTGCGGCCGAACGAGGAGCAGGGGCGGCCCCGCTCGCGGGATCCGGTTTTCCGGGCCGCGGCCGAGACCGACCGCGGCAGCCGCGGCCTGCCGGTCGGCGTGCAGGTGATCGCGGCCCCGGGCCGCAGCGAGCGGTCGGTGCTCGACGTGATGCGGCTGATCGAAGGGGCGTAGGCCCGTGCCGCCGGCACGGGCTATTCGGTGTCGGAATTGGTTGGCGGGGCGGGTAGTCCGTCACGGCGTGACGGACCTACACGGCGTGACGGACCTACACGGCGTGACGGACCTACAGCCCGCCTCAGCGGCCCACGAACTGGCCGCTTACGGCGGCGGGAATCCGCTCGATCGGCAGCACCTCGCAGGCGGCGCCGGCTTCGATGGCTGCCTTGGGCATGCTCCACACGATGCTCGTGGCCTCGTCCTGCACGACCGTGTGCCAGCCCCGCCGGCGGAGCGCCCCCAGCCCGGCGGCGCCGTCCCGCCCCATGCCCGTCAGGAGCACCGCCACGCCCGGCCGCGGCCAGTGGGCCGCCACGCTCTCGAAGAACACGTCCACGCTGGGCCGGAAGAAAATCTGCCGCGGCTCGGCCCGATACTCGAGCGTCCGAGCCGGCGTGAGGACGAGATGGTCGTTGGTGCCGGCGATCAGCACCTCGCCCCCGCGGGGCACGTCGCCATGCCCCGAGACCCGCACCGGGCGGCCGGTCCGCTCGGCCAGCCAGGTGGCAAGCCCGGCGGCGAAGGCCGCATCGACGTGCTGGATCACCACCACCGCCACGGGCCAGTCGCGGGGCAGCGGCTGAAGCAGGTCGCAGAGCGCCTTGGGGCCGCCCGTCGAGGCCCCCACCACCACCAGGCCGGGCCCGGCCGCGGGCGAGGAGGCGGCCGGGCCGGGCCGCGGAGCCGCCGCCGCGGGGCCCACCAGCTTGGCGATCGTGGCGATCTTGTCGGCCAGCGGGCCGGCGCCGGCCACCTCGCCGCCCGGACCCAGGATCGGCGTGTCGACCGCGTCCAAGGCGCCGTGCCCCATGGCCTCGTAGACGAGCGAGATGTTGCCGCTCACCGTGGCCGTCACCACCAAAATCGCGCAGGGCGTCGTGGCCATGATCTGCCGGGTCGCCTCGGCCCCGTCGAGGTGGGGCATGAGCAGGTCCATCAGGATCAGGTCGGGGCGGTCCTGGCGGGCCTTGGCCACCGCCTCCACCCCGTCGGCAGCCGTCCAGGCCAGCTGGTGGCCGGGGAGCCGCTCCACCACCCGCCGCAGCGCCTCGCTCGCCGCCCGCACGTCGTTGACGATCGCGATCCGCATCTCAGGCCTCGCCGATCAGGTCGAGGATCGTCTCCACGAAGGTCTCGTCGTGGAAGCTGCTCTTGGTGAGGTAGCGGTTGGCCCCGGCGTCGAGGCCCCGGAGGCGGTCCTCCTCGCGGTCCTTGTAGGAGACGATCACCACCGGGATCTCCCGCCGCACCGGATCGGCCTTGATCAGCGAGACCAGCCCGATCCCGTCCAGCCGCGGCATGTCCACGTCGGTCACCACCAGGTCGTAGGGCGTGCTGCGGACGGCGTTCCAGCCGTCCATCCCGTCCACCGCCACGTCCACAGCATAGCCGCGGGACTGGAGGAGCTGCCGCTCCAGTTCCCGGACGGTGATCGAGTCGTCCACCACCAGGATCCGCTTTTTGGGCCGGGCCTGCTCGGCCAGGGCGGCGAATTCCACCTCCGAGAGCCGCCGGCCGGCCAGCACGTTGTCGATGCTCCGGACCAGGTCCTCGACGTCCACGATCAGCACGGGAGCGCCGTTTTCGAGGAGCGAAGCGCTGGAGATGTCGGGCACTTTTCCGAGCCGGGGGTCGAGCGGCCGGACCTCGAGGTCCCGCTCCCCCAGGAAGGCATCGACGATCATCCCGAACTGCTGGCCGCGGTCGCTGATCACCACCACCGGCATCGGGTCGGCCGGCGGCGGGGCCGGCCGCTCGAGGATCTGGCCGGCCTGCACCAGCCCGATGGCGGTGCCGTCGTGGTCGAAGTATTGCCGCCCCTCGATCGTGCGGATCCGGTCCTGGGGCACCGGGAGGATGTGGTCGATCCGGGTCAGCGGAAAGGCGTAGGGCTCGCCGGCGATCCGCACGAGCAGGGCCCGGATCACCGACATCGTGATCGGCAGCTGGAGCGTGAACACCGTCCTCACGCCCGGCTGGCTGGCCACCCGCACGCTCCCCCCGACGCCCTTGACCATGCTCTGGACCACGTCGAGCCCGACGCCCCGGCCCGAGATCTCGCTGACCCGGTCCTTGGTCGAGAAGCCGGGCAGGAACAGAAACTCGAGCAGCTCGTGCTCGCCGAGCTGGCCGGCCACCGCCTCGGCCACCAGCCCGCGGGCCAGCGCCCGCTGCCGGAGCGTCTCGACGTCGATGCCGCGGCCGTCGTCGGTGAGCGTGAGGTGAAGCATCCCGGCCCGGTGCCGGGCCTCGAGCCGGATCGTGCCGGCGGGGGGCTTGCCGGCCGCCGTGCGGGCGGCGGGATCCTCGAGGCCGTGGTCGAGGGCGTTGCGGATCAGGTGGGAGAGGGGGGCCTCGAGCTTGTCGAGGATGTCGCGATCGACGCCGGTCTGGTCGCCGACGACCTCGAACCGGGCCTGCTTGCCGAGGGTTTTCGCCAGGTCGCGGACGAGCCGGGGGAAGCCGCGGATGCCGTCGGCCAGCGGCCGCATCCGGCTGGTGATCACCTCGTGGTGGAGCCGGTTGGAGAGGTCTTCGTTGCGGCGGGCGAAGCTCTCGAAATCCTCGACGTGGCGGTTGAGGGCGGCCAGCACGGCATCGGCCCGCTCCCGGATCGCGGCCACGGCCGGGGCGATCCGGACCGGCTCGGCGGCCGTGATCCCCTCGAGCCGGTCGTCGAGGGCCGCCAGGGCGTCGCAGAGATCGACCTCCGCCGACCGCAGCAGGAGCAGGGCATCCACGAACGGCCGCAGCTGCCGGGTCTCGACGAGCGCCTCGCCGGCCAGGCCCACCAGCCGGGTCAGGCTCTCGGCCGAGACCCGCACCACGCCGGCTGCCTCGCCGGCGGCGAGGGCCGCGGGTGGCGGCGGGGCGGCCGGCTCTTCCGGCGGCGGTTCCGGCTCCGGGGCAGCGGCGGCCGGCGGGGCGGCGGCCGGGGCAGCGGGAACCGATGGCCCTGGCTCCGGCGTCGCGGCCGGCCGGCTCGAGTCGGCCGCCGCGTTACCGTTGCCAGCAATCGACTCGAGCCCCGCGACGATCCCGTCGGCCTTCGCGACCCAGGGAGAGTCGGGGGCGGTGGCATCGTCGGCCGCGGCGATCGAGCCCAGCAGGTCGATGGCCGCCAGGAGCCGATCGGCGTGCTCGCCACAGACCCGAAGGCGGCCCTTGCCGGCGGCCACGAACACGTCTTCGAGCGCGTGGGCCACCCGCACGGCCGGCTCCAGGCCCACGATCCGGGCGGCTCCCTTGAGCGAATGGGCCGCCCGCATCATGGCCTCGATCGTGGCCGGAGACTTGTCGAGCTCCTCGATCGCCAAGACGCCCGCCGACAGCACGGCCACCTGGCTTTCCGCCTCCAGCCGGAAGAGCTCGAGCATCGAGAACCCACTCAGGTCGTCAGCCATGGCCGCCCCCTCTCATGACGCCACCGCCCGGGCCAGGGCCTCGAACAGCCGACCCTCGTCGAGCACGGCCACGCTCTGGTCCTGCCAGTCGAACAGGGCCGCCGAGCAGTGGGCCGCCGCCTGGGCCACCGTCGAGGGCACCGGCCGGAGGGCCGCCCGCGGCACCCGCTGGACGCCGGCGATCTCGTCGGCGCCGAGCACCCAGCGGTCCACGGCCCGGCCCCGCCGCCGCTCGACGACCAGCAGCCGGGCCACCGCCTCGGCCGGGCCATCCTCGGGGGCCGCAGCCGCCACCGGGCCTCCCCGCAGGCCGAGGATCGCATGCAGGGAGAGGCAGAGCTGCAGCTGGCCGCGGATGTTCACGAGTCCCGTCAGGGGCGTGCCCTGCCGGTGCGGCAGCGAGTGAATCGTGCGGACGGGCGTCACCTCCACGAGCGTGGCGGCCGGCAGGGCCAGCCATTCCCGGTCCACCCGGAAGACGAGCAGGCTGGTGGCGTCGGCGTCGGCCGCGGCCTCCGGCTCCTCGAGGATCGTCCGCCAGGCGTCGAGGTAGCCCGGCGGCGGGCCCCGGTCGAAGAAGCCCCGGGCCGCCTCGGCCAGCACCGGGCAGTTGCGGCAGTGGATGAACCGCTCGAGCTCCGGGCAGCTGCGGTCGCCCGACACGCCGACGATCCGCCAGCACTCGGGCATCGGCTGCTCGACCAGCTCGCCGGCGGGAAACACGTGGTCGATCATCGCGGCTCCTCCTTGCGGGCCGCGGCCCGGGCCGCCGACTGCCGATACTGCTCGGCCATCGGCAGGTCACCCCGCTGCCGGGCCAGAAGGGCCAGGGCCAGGAGGGCCTCCTCGTGGCCGGCGTCGAGGTACAGGGTCTTGTGGAAGCAGCCCTCGGCCCGGTCGCCGTCGCCGGCCGACTGGTGGAGCATGCCCAGCAGGAAGAAGAGCTCGGGGGAGGGGGGCAGCGCGGGCCGGTGCCGCTCGCAGACGGCGATCGCCTCGGCCAGCCGGCCGTCGTTGGCCAGCCGGCCCGCCTCGGCGAGCACCTCCTCGAGTTCGACCGGCGGTGGGGCCGGAGCCGCGGGCCGGGCCGGAGAGCGGGGGCCGGCCACCGCGGGCCGTGGCCGGGCGGGCCGCGCTGGTCGCGGGCTCACGCCGGGCTGCCGGGCCGGGGCATGAATCCCCCGGCGGAGGGCGAACAGCGCGGCCGTGCCGGCCGGGATCCAGTCGCCCTGCATGATCGGCGGCTCGGCCGCCCCGAGCACGAGCAGCCCGTCGGCAACGAGCAGCCGCTCGAGCTGCCGCTCCACCCGCTGGCGGGCGGCGGGCGTGAGGTAGATCAAGAGGTTGCGGCAGAAGATCACGTCGTAGGCAGCCCGGCCGGCCGCGAAGGCCGGGTCGAGGAGGTTGGCCCAGGCGAACTGCACCTGGTCGCGAACCCGGCGGTCGATCACCGCCTGGCCGCCGGCCGCGGTGAACCAGCGGTCGCGGAAGCCCAAGTCGGCGTTGCGGAAGGCGTTGGCCGAGTAGCGGCCCGCCGCAGCCCGGGCCAGCCCGCGGCGGCTGATGTCGATGGCCTCGATCGCGAACTGGCCGGGCTGGAGGCCCGCCTCGAGGAGGGCCATCGCCACGGAGTAGGGCTCCTCGCCGCCGGCCGCCGGCGCGCAGAGGATCCGGATCGGGGGCCGGCCCGGGAGGGCGGCTCGCGTGACGGCCACGTCGGCCAGGTGGGCGAAGACCTGCGGGTCGCGGAAGAACCAGCTCTCCGCCACGATCACTTCCTCGACCAGTTCGTCTCGCTCGGCCGAGTCGCCGCGGGTCCGGCGGGCGTAGGCGGCTGGATCGGTGAGGCCGAGGGCCTTCATCCGCTCCCCGACCGCGCGATCGATCGCCGGCCGGCCGATGGTGGCCGCGTCGAGGCCGATCCAGTCTTCGAGGAGTTCCTCGAGGCCGTGCTCGCTCGCCGCTGGTGGCCGCCGGGCGGGGGAGGTCATGGCTGGCTCCCTGCGGGGCGGGCAGCGGGAAACAGGCCGGCCGCCAGTTCGGCGGGCAGGATCCGATCGACGGCCAGGAGCTGAATCGTCTCCCCGCCCAGCCGGAGGACGCGGTCGAGGTAGGGGGCGGCCGCGAGCTCGAGGGGAGGCAGCGAGATAGTGGCCTCCTCCGCCCGCCGGACGGCGATCATCTGCTCGGCCACCAGGCCAAGCCGCCGGCCGGCCTGGCCCGCAGCCGATTCATCGCCGTCACCCGCGAGGTCCACCACCACGACCCGGGTGCTGAGCCGCTCGGCGGCCGGGCCGCCGCCGAGCCGACGGGAGAGATCGACCAGCGGCACGAGACTGCCCCGAAAGGTGAACAGGCCGAGCAGGTAGTCGGGCAGCCCGGGCAGCGGCCGGGCCGGCACCAGGGGGAGCACCTCGACCACCCGCCGCGATTCGATCGCGTAGGGCTGGCCGCCGATCTCGAAGCTGAGCAGCTGCATGGACGCCTTGTCGGGCCCGCCCCCGCCGCGGCCGGCCGGCCGCGTCAGATGGTGAACCGCGACACCTCCTCTTTGAGGTCGCCGACCGCCTCCCGGAGGTGGACGGTGGCCCCCTTGAACTCATCGAGCGCGCCGGCCGTGCGGGAGGCCCCTTCCGCCAGCCGGACCATCGCCTCGCGGATCTGCTCGGCCCCCTGCGACTGGGCCCGCATCCCCTCGGTCACCTGGCCGAACCGGCCCGAGATCCCCTCCACCGCTTCGATGATCTCGCCCAGCTTGGCCGAGACGGCGCCGATCTCGCTCACGCCCGCCCGCACCTGCTCGGCGAACTTGTCCATTTCCATCACGCCGGCCGAGACCGAATACTGCATCTCCTTGACCATCCGCTCGATGTCGAGCGAGGCCACGGCCGTCTGATCAGCCAGCCGGCGGATCTCGCGGGCCACGACCAGGAAGCCGAG
>CAYRNG010000216.1:0-8095 GCA_964425395.1 uncultured Candidatus Kuenenia sp.
CGCTGCTGCTCGCCCCCCGACAGGGCATCGGGGCGGTGGCCGGCACGATGCGCCATGCCGACCGCCTCGAGGGCTGCCGTGGCCGCCCTGTCGCAGGCGTGCTCGGTGGCGCCGTCGAGCACCAGGGGAAGGGCGACATTTTCCACCAGCGACAGTTCGGGGAGCAGGTTGTACCGCTGAAACACGAAGCCGATCCGTCGCCGCCGCACGACCGCCAGGGCATCGTCATCAAGGCCGGCCAGATCGACGCCCTCGAGCAACACCCGTCCCGACGACGGCCGTGTGATCCCGCCGAGCATGTGGAGGAGCGTGCTTTTTCCCGAGCCACTGGCACCGGTGATGGCGACAAACTCCCCCGGCTCGACTGCGAGATCGATCCCGCGGACGGCAGCCACCCCCTCGGCCTCGCCGTGAGGCTTGTGGAACGTCTTGCAGAGAAGCTGGGCCTCGAGAATCGGCACGGGGAAAGTCTCACGGACGATGCTTGATGCTCGTCACTGTACTCTGCCGGCGATCTCGAGGGGGAGAGTGGCGTGCGCCGTGGCGTGGCCCACCGTGTCGGTGACGGCCAGATCGAGCCGGCACGCACCGGCCGGCATGTCGGCCGGAATCCGGAGGACATAGCGGGCGAAGTAGTCGCGGCGGGGGGCGCGGCAGGTTTCTTCCAGCGGCTCAAACCGCCACTCATGAAGCCGGCGGCCATCGTCGGCCACAAGCTGCAGCGAAGTATCGATCCGGGTGGTATGGCCTTCCGGCGACTCATCGCCGACAAGATCCTCGAGTTCGAAATAGACGATCAGCTCCTGCCCGGGCTGGAAGCTGCTCGTGTCGAAGCGATCAACCGCTCCCCAGCCCCGCACCCGGGAGGCGAAGCAGGGATTCACCACGGCAAGGTTGCGGGAAGCGGGTGGCTCGGCCTCCGGTGCCGGCTCCGCCGGTGGTTCGGGGGCCGGTGTGGCTGGCGCCTCGGCCACAGGGGCGCCGGCCGCCGCAGAGCCGGGCTCCAGTTGCGCCGCCGGCGTTTCCCGAGCCGCAGACGCTTCGTTCGGAGTCGGCTCATCGACCGGCCGCATGACGGTCCGCTGCGGGGCCGGCGTCGCCTCGATCGTCGCCACGAAGGCATCGATGATGTCGGGCCAGTCTTGCGGGGGCGCGTCTTCGACGGCGGCGGTGAGTGCGTCTTCGGTGGCCGCCGACAGTCGGCCCGTGGCGGCCAGTTTGGCGAGGGCGGCGTCGAGTGCCGCTTCCGCCGCAGCCGGATCGACGGGCGTTGCTTCCGAGAGCGCGGCCGCAGTGTCTTGCTCATCACCGAGGATCTCACCCTCGGCATCGGAGGCCGAATCGTAAGCCGCCATGGCCGGCGTGTCGGTCGCGTCTTGGAAAGCCTCCTGCAAGCCTCCGGCGGTCAGAAGCGTGGTGCAGCCAGGCTGCGTGAGCAGCACCGTAACAACCATCATCGCGAGTGGCAGGGCCATCACCGGGCGACGCAAGGGGCAGACCGTGGGCGAGGTGCAGGGCGGAGCGGGCATGCGGCGGGTCATCGGAGGAAAACGAGTCATGATGCAGCCGCCAAACCCTACGAGGGATGGCAGCATCGGAACAAGGCCAAGCCGATCGGCAGTCATGTTTTTCGACCGGGATGCAAGCCGTTTGGTGAATCTGGGGGAGACCGGCTAAACTCCTCATCATTTCTGCACCAAAAACATCCCCCCTTATGGCGAATGCCGTCTCCACTCCTGCCGCCGTCCCGGCCGGCTGGTCGCATCGCCATCTCCTCGACCTGGAGCGGCTGACACCCGACGAGGTGCGGCTGCTCCTCGATACGGCCGCGCTTTTGAAGGAGGCGACCGGAGGCTGCCGCCAGAAGTTGTCGGTGTTGGCCGGCCGCACGGTCGTCAACCTGTTTTTTGAAAACTCCACCCGTACCCGCACCAGCTTCTCGCTGGCGGCACGGCGTCTCGGTGCCGACGTGGTCGATTTTTCGGCGTCGACCAGCAGCCTTTCCAAAGGTGAATCGTTTATCGATACGGCCCGCAATCTCGAGGCGATGGGGATCGATGCCGTCGTGGTGCGGCATAGCACGCCCGGCACCCCGCACCTCCTGGCTCAGCATCTGCGGGTGGGAGTGATCAACGCCGGTGATGGGCCACACGAGCACCCCACGCAGGGGCTCCTCGACATCCTCTCGATCCGTGAGCACGTGGGCGACCTGCGGGGCGTGACAGTCGGGTTGGTGGGTGACATCGCCCACAGCCGTACGGCCCGGTCCAACCTGTGGGGGCTCACCAAGCTGGGGGCCAAAGTGATTCTCTGTGGCCCTCCGACGCTCGTCTCCGAACGGTGGCGGGAGCTCGGCGTGGAGGTGTCGCACAGCCTTGACGACATCGTGCCCCGTTGCGATGTGCTCAACCTGCTGCGGATCCAGTTTGAGCGGCAGAATACCAGGCCCTTTCCCTCGATCCGGGAATATGCCCATCTCTATGCAATGACCGGGGAGCGGCTGAAGCGGGCCCGCAAAGACCTCCTGATTCTCGCGCCAGGACCAATTAACCGCGGGGTCGAAGTGACGGCCGACGTGGCCGATTGCCCTCAGTCGCTGATTCTCGATCAGGTGACCAACGGCCTCGCGGTGCGGATGGGGGCGCTGTGGCTCATCTGTGGGCCACGGACGGCCGGCGACGTGTCTGCGGCCGCCGCCACCCGAGGCGCGTAAATCATTCTGGGGAAGGACTCATCGGCATGGAGCGGCTTCTGATTCGCGGCGGACGAGTGATCGATCCCAGTCAGGGGATCGATCGCGTCGACGACGTGCTCGTGGAAAACGGCGCCGTAGCGGCTGTCGGTGGTGGCCACACCGCCGAAGAGACGATCGACGCGACCGGGCTGATTGTCTGCCCGGGACTCGTCGATATGCATGTGCCCCTCCGCGAGCCGGGCCGCGAGGAAGACGAGACGATCGCCACCGGGGCCCGGGCGGCGGTGGCCGGCGGATTCACGAGCATCGCCTGCATTCCGAATACCGAGCCCCCGATTGACACGCAGGCCAACGTGGAGTTTATCCATCAGAAGGCGGCCCGGGCCGATGCCTGCAACGTGTTCGTGGTGGCCTGCGTGAGCCGCAATCGCGAGGGGAAGGAACTGGCCGAGATCGGGCAGCTCGTGGAGGCCGGTGCGGTGGCCTTCAGCGACGACGGCTCACCGGTCGCCGATGCCGAGCTGATGCGGCGGGCCTTCGAATACTGCCGGATGTTCGACAAGCCGATTCTCGCCCACGAGGAGGTGCTCGAACTTTCTCGGGGGGGCGTGATGAACGAGGGCCTCGTGTCGCTCGTGCTCGGTCTGCCCGGCATGCCGGCGGCGGCGGAAGATGTGATGATCGGCCGCGACATCGCCCTCGCCGAAGTCACCGGCGGCCGCCTGCACGTGATGCACGTGTCGACCGCCGGCGGCGTGGCACTGGTTCGTGCGGCCAAGGCCCGCGGCGCCCGGGTCACGGCCGAGGCCTGCCCCCACCACTTCACCCTCACCGACGAGAGCCTGCGGGGCTTCGACTCCAACTGCAAAATGAGCCCGCCCTTGCGGACGGCGGCGGACGTCGAGGCGATCATCACGGGGCTGGTGGATGGCACGATCGACTGCATCGCCACCGACCACGCCCCCCACGCGCTGGAAAAGAAGATGCTCGAGCTCGACCGGGCCCCGTTCGGGATCCTCGGGCTGGAGACGGCCGTGGGGCTGGCGGTGACCCGGCTGGTGGTGCCGGGCCGGATCGGCTGGCCCCGGCTGGTGGAGGCGTTGAGCACGCTGCCAGCCCGGATCCTGGGGGTCAACCGGGGCACGCTCCGGCCCGGCAGCCCCGCCGACATCACGCTCATCGACCCCGCCCTCTCCTGGCGGGTCGATGCCCAGAGCTTCGCCTCCAAGAGCGTCAACTCGCCGTTTCACGGCTGGACCCTCCAGGGCCGGGCGGTGGCCACGATCGTGGCCGGTCGGGTCAAGTACCGGCTCGGTCGGGGGTGAGCCGCCCGGGCTTTCCCATGAAGATCCTCATCGACGGCTACAACCTCCTCCATGCCTCCGGCATCTTCGGCGGCGTCCGGGGCGCCGGGGGCTTCGAGGCCTCGCGGCGGGCCCTCCTCGATGAGCTGGCCCGCCTGCTCGGCCCGGCAGCCGGCAGCACGACCGTGATCTTCGATGCCGCCGACGCTCCGCCCGGGCTGCCCGAACGGTATGCCCACGCCGGCATCGACGTGCGGTTCGCGCGGCGGCATGCCTCGGCCGACGAGCTGATCGAAGAATTGATCGAGGACCATCACGCCCCGACCAGCCTGACGGTGGTGTCGGCCGACAACCGGGTGATTGCCGCGGCGCGCCGCCGGCGGGCCCGGCCGGTCGCCAGCGGCGAATGGTTCACCGCCCTGCGGGCCGCCGCCAAGCCGGCCGCCGACACCGATGCCAAGCCCGCCGAGCCGGGCCCGGAAGGGGCCGAGTATTGGAAGGACTATTTCGGGCTCTGAAACCGGAGACAGTCTCCCGATTTCACGATCTCTCAGGTGCGGGCCCACTTGGCCAGCTTGCGGTCGAGGGTCGAGCGGTCGACACCGAGGATCGTCGCGGCCTTCGTCTTGTTGCCCCCCACCGCCTCGAGGGTCTCGAACACGTGTCGCCGTTCCATCTCGTCGAGGGTGGTCGGCACGAAGGGGGCGGCTGCCGCGGCCTGGCCCTTGCCGGTATCGCCGGGCGGAGCGAGCTGGGAGAGCACCATGTCGGGCAGGTCGATCCACTCGCCCCGGGCGAGCACCACGCCCCGCTCGATGACGTTTCTGAGCTCGCGGATGTTGCCCGGCCAGTGGTAGGCCCGCAGGGCGGCGATCGCCGCGGGCGTGAAGCCGCGGACCCGGCGGCCGGTGTCGGCCGCGAACCGGTTCAGGAAGTGGGCAGCCAGGGGCTCGATGTCTTCCGGCCGCTGCCGGAGCGGCGGCACGACGATCTCCACCACCTTGAGCCGGAAGTAGAGGTCGCGGCGGAAGTCTCCGGCGGCCACCGCCCGCTCGAGGTCGCGGTTGGTGGCCGCCACCACGCGGACATCCACCTGCACGCGGGTCGAGCCGCCGACCCGCTCGAAGGGATGCCCTTCCAGCACCCGGAGAAACTTGGCCTGGATGGCCGGGCTCATCTCGCCGATCTCGTCGAGCACGAGCGTCCCGCGGTGGGCCGCCTCGAACTTGCCGATCTTCTTGTCGGTGGCTCCCGTGAAGGCCCCCTTCTCGTGGCCGAAGAGCTCGCTTTCGAGGAGCGTCTCGGAGAGGGCGGCGCAGTTGAGGCAGACCAGCGGCCCGGCCCGGCGGTCGCTGGCCTCGTGGATCGCCCGGCCGATGAGCTCCTTGCCCGAGCCGCTCTCGCCCCGCACGAGCACCGTCGCCTTGGTGGTGGCCACCCGCTCCACGTGGGCCAGGATTTCGGCCAGGGCCGGACTCGAGCCGATCATCCGCGGCTCGTCGCCGAGCCGCCGCCGGAGCCGCTCGTTCTCGTCGGCGGCGGTCGCCAGCCGGACGGAGAGGGCCTCGCGGGTAGAGAGATTGTCGAGGGCCAGGCCGAGGGCGTCGCAGGCCGCCATCACGAACTCGAGGTCGTCGGCCGAGGCCGCGCCGCCGGCTGGGTCGAGTTCGAGGTGCATGACACCCATCGGCCGACCGCCGGTGCGGACCGGGGCGGAGATCGTGGCAGGCTGTCCAGCCGGGCCTGTCGGGGCCGCCAGCACCGCCTCGTCGCTGGCCAGCACGGTGGCCACGATCCCGGCCGGATAGCCGCCCGGCCAGGGATCGGGAATGGCGGCCACCGGCGCGGCGGCGTCGGGCTGGCCGGCGGCCAGCCGCTCGGTCAGGAGGACGACGCCCCGCGTGGCCGCCGTATCGGCCAGCGCCGAGGCCAGGGCCAGGTGGGCCATTTCGGCCAACTCGCCCGCCCGGCCCAAGGCGAACGAGAGCCGGCAGAGCGTGGCGGCCGCCCGGCCGACCCGGGGCGTGGCGGCCGCGGCCCCGCCCAGTTCATCGAGCAGCCGGCTGCGGGTGCGGCGGTGGGTGATCGAGGCGTGCCAGGCTTCCAGTTCGGCCGGCATCGTGCCGGTGCTCGTGGCGGCGCTGGAGGTGCCGGTCTCGCTGCCGGCCGGATCGGCCTCGCCGTAGCGAATCTCGGCCAGGCCGATCTGGAGCAGGTCGCCGGCCGAGAGCCGATGATCGCCGCCGAGCCGCTCACCCGCCAGGAAGATGCCGTTGCGGCTTTGGAGGTCGCGGACGACCCAGCCCTCAGCCGTCGAGACGACCTCCGCATGCAGCCGGCTGGCCCGCTCGTCGTGGAGCACGACGGTGTTGCCCGGGGCCCGACCGAGGGTCACCCGCTCGCCTGCCACCAGCGGGATGACGCGGCGGCCCGCCACGGGGTCTGTCACCTGCAGAAAGGCTGGGAAACCGGCGGCCGTCATGGAGGTCCGGAGCGGGGGAAAAGAGGGTGGATCACGGGGCAGGGAAGGGCTGTGGGCGGCGGAATCGGGTTTGTCGCCCCCGGGCCAGGCTGATTAGCATTAGAAGACAGTGTCCGTCGGCAAATTCCGACCCGCAACGAGGAATTCCATGCATCGTATCCGGATGGCAGTTTCCATGGGCCTGGTGGCCATGGGACTCGTGCTGGGGCTTTCAGAGAAGGCCGCCGGCCAATTTGGCATCCAGGTGCCTGGTGGTGTCTGGATCGATCCCGAGGGGATCGTTCGCAACCTCGAGCCCGAGGCCCTCGAGGCCCTGGCGGCCAAGCGGCGGGAGGCTCTTGGTGCCGAGGCTGGTGGAGCCGCGGCCGACCTGCGGCGGGTTTCGCTGGCCCGGATCGTGGCGGCCGTGGAGAAGGCCGCCGAGCAGGGCGAGCCGGTGCCCCCCGAGGTGGCCTTTCTGGGCGGGCTCGAGCGGATCACGCACCTGTTCGTCGATCCCGAGGGCAACGACATCATCCTGGCTGGTCCGGCCGACCGGATCAGCGTGGCCGCCGACGGCACCGTGGTCGGCGCGGCCAGCAAGCGGCCGCTCCTCCAACTCGAGGATTTTGTGGTGGCCCTGCGGGCCATCGACGCCGCCCGCCAGGGAGGCATTCTCTGCTCGATCGATCCTGAGCCGGCGGGGATCACCCGGCTGCAGGCCTTCCTCGGCCAGCAGAAGACCATCGGCCGCGACCCGCAGGCCGTGATGCGCGGCATGGAGCAGGCGCTGGGGCCGCAGGCGGTGCGGGTGGCGGGCGTGCCGGGCGACAGCCGGTTCGCCCGGGTGCTCGTGTCGGCCGACTTCCGGATGAAGCGGATCGGGATGGGCCTCGAAGAGTCGGGCGTGGCCGGACTGCCGAGCTACCTATCGCTCGTGCCCGCCGGCGGGCGGGCCGCCTCGCTGCCGCGATTCTGGCTCGAGGCCGAATATGAACCGCTCGCCCGCGATCCCGATGAGTTGGCCTGGCGGATCAACGGCCGGCGGATGAAGTGCCTCACCGAGAACAACATCGCCGGCCGGGGCGGCATCCAGCGGGGAGCCGCCGGCCGCGACCAGGTGGCTGAGAAGTGGTGCGCCGCGATGACCGACCGCTACGAGGCCCTCGCCGCCAAGCGGCCGGTGTTCGCCGAGCTGGTCAACTGCATCGATCTGGCGGTGGCGGCGGCCCTCCTCCGCGGCCGGCAACTCGACGCCCGGGCGGGGCTCGACCTTGGCATCCTGCTCGACCCTGCCTGGCTGCCGGCCCCCGCCTACGAGGTGCCCAAGAGCGTGCCTACGGTGGCGACGGGCATCAAGAAGGGAACCAACTGGGTGCTGTCGGCCTCCGGGGGCGTGCAGTTCCAGCCCTGGCAGTTTGCCGCCGAAATCCGCGCTGACGAGGCCCTGGCCGAGGCCCGCACGGCGTCGCTGGCCGGCCGTGCCGGTGGCAGCCTTGCCTGGTAGTGGTAGCTCCGGGAGGGGTTGCCCGTGCTATCTCGACGGCGTTGGCGGCCAGCGTAGGCAGGATGCCGAAAGCGCAGCCGCCATCGAGCGAGCGAAGCACAGGATGTGCGTAGCGAGCGTCCGGCGAG
>CAYRNG010000217.1:0-1599 GCA_964425395.1 uncultured Candidatus Kuenenia sp.
TCACTCCCGCTCGGCGAACACGATCCGGCGGTGGTCGCGGTCGATCCCCACCAGGCCCCCGGTGGCCGGGTCGGCGGCGATGCCCTGGCCCGGAAAGGGGCAGCCCAGCGACTCGACGAGCACGAGCTCCGTGCCCTCGGCGGGCAGGGCCAGCCGGTACAGGACCGGGAAGTGGTGGTGGGAGACAAGCAGCGTGTCGCCGTCCCAGATGCCGCCGGAAGCGCTCATCCCATCCCAGTCGGCCACGACCTCGGCCGGGAAGGTGAACCGCCGCCGCTCCCGCTCGAGGCCCCCGTCGGCATACTCGACGAGCACCGTCCGGGTGTTCTCCCCGCCGTACCAGGCGAAGCAGCACCACCACGCGCCAGCCCGCCGCACGCACCACACGAGGCTGCCGGGCGGGTCGGCGAACCGGTGAAACAGGCCGAGCTCGCCGGTAGCCGGGTCGAACACCCGGATGTCGCTCTCCGGCGGCTCGGCCGGGTAGTTGGAGTGGGCACAGTAGATCCGCCCCTCGTGGAGGAAGCCGCTGTTGAGGTGCCGGGCATCGGTCGCGGTGCCGACGGCCTCGAGCCGGCCACTGCGGCGGTCGTAGCGGGCGACGGCCGTGCTCGAGATCGCGTAGACGTGGGTGGCGTCGGCCGCGGCCGCCTGGGTGGCGTGCGGCGAGGCGATCAGCCGGCTGGTCGTCCAGCCCGGCCGGCGAACCAGGCTCGTCGTGGCGGGGCTCGTCGCGGCGGGCGGTGCCGCGGCCAGCGGGGGGACCGCCAGGAGCGGCCCGGTCGCCAGGATCCATGCGGCCACCAGCCGCGTCGAGAATCTGCCGGCGAGCATCCGCGAGCCTCCTGGGGTGACCGTGGCCGGGGTGCCACGGTCGCCCCCAGGATACGGCAAACGCCGTCAGGCTCCACGCATCCTTGCACCCTCGCCCCCGAGCACTCAGCGGCCCCAAGACCCGTGGGATCCCCACGACCCGCCCGAGGATCCCCACGAGCCACCGGACGACCCGCCCGACGAGCCCCACGACCCGCCCGAGGAACCGTGGCGGGCCGCCCGCCGCGCCGCCCGCCGGGCCCGCATCCCGCCGAACGAGCCGCCGCTGCTGCCCCCCGACGAGCCCCAGCTACCTCCGGACGAGCCCCAGCTGCCTCCGGACGAACCGTGGCTGCCGCCGGACGAGCCGCCGTTGCCCTCATACACCACGACAGTGCCGTACTGGTCATGCCAGTCGGCCCTGGCATCGAGCGGCACCGCCGCCACGAAGCCGCACACGAGCATCAGGACCATGCTCTTCTTCAACCACTGCTGCCAACTGTTCACTCGCATCGCTTCACGTCTCCCGGGAGGTGGGTGCCGTCCCCGAAAGCCGCACGGCGACGCTCGGAGAGCGGCCTTGCAACGCCGCAAACCTACGCCCCACCCCCCCCTGCAAATCAAATCGCTTCCCCGGCTTGCATCACCGTCAGCCCGCATTCCACACTGGACACCTTCGCCCCCAAAAAACTCAGGGCGCAAGCCCGGGGATCTGCCATCCAAACCCCGGGCGCAAGCCCGGGGATCTGCCATCCAAACCCCGGGCGCAAGCCCGGGGATCTGCCA
>CAYRNG010000218.1:0-5547 GCA_964425395.1 uncultured Candidatus Kuenenia sp.
TGAGGCAGCCCACAGGCAGCGACACTTCAGGCCATCGGCAGCCGGACGGCCGCCACGGCGGCCCGCAGCTCCTTGGGGAGCGGGAAGTAGACCTCCTCCTCCCGGATCGTGCGTTCCTCCACCTCGGCCGAGTAGCGGTCGCGGAGCCAGCCGACGCAGTCTTGCACCACGCTCTCGGGGGCACTCGCTCCGGCCGTGATCACCACCGTCTCGTCACCTGTGAACCAGGCCGGGTCGATCTCGTCGGCGCCGTCGATGAGGTGGGCGGCGATCCCATTTTCCCGGGCCAGCTCCGCCAGCCGCTGGCTGTTGGAGCTGTTCTGGCTGCCGAGCACGAGCACCACGTCGGCCCCCTCGGAGAGGATCCGGACCGCCTCCTGGCGGTTTTGGGTGGCGTAGCAGATGTCGTCTTTGGGGGGGCCGACGATCTGCGGAAACCGGGCCTTGAGCCGGTTGATGATCCGCGAGGCGTCGTCCACCGAGAGGGTCGTCTGGGTGAGGTAGGCGAGCTTGTCGGTCGGCCCGAAAGGGAGGGCGTCGACCTCGTCGGCCGTCTCCACGAGCGTGAAAGCATCGGGGGCCTGGCCGATCGTGCCGATCAGCTCGTCGTGCCCTTCGTGGCCGATGAGCATGATCCGGTAGCCCTGCTTGGCATACTTGATCGCCTCGAGGTGGACCTTCGTGACCAAGGGGCAGGTGGCGTCGATGGCGTTGAGCCCCCGGTCGGCCGCCACCCGGCGGACCTCCGGGGCCACGCCGTGGGCTGAAAACAGGAGCACCGCCCCCTCGGGCACCTCCTCCACGCGGTCCACGAACACCGCTCCCTGCCGCATGAACCGGTCCACGACGTGCTTGTTGTGGACGATCTCGTGGAACACGTAGATCGGCGTGCCATACAGCCGGATCGCCGTCTCGAGCGTCTCGATTGCCATGTTCACGCCCGCGCAGAAGCCGCGGGGGCTGGCCAGCAGGATCTTCATGAAGGGAACGCCGGAGGTGGGGTGGGCAGCCCGCCGGGGCTAAGGGGCCGGTGGCTGAAAATACGGTACAACAGCGGGAAACCGCCGCCCGGCATGGTAGAGAAACGGCTCCGGCCTGACCAGCAGAGCCCGGCCGGCCCGGGCCGTCCTCCGGCCGCCAGCATGAGCACGATGCCCGCCTCCGCCGCCCGCCGCGACCCCTGTGCCTGGCAGATCGCCCCGGTGCCGCCCGGCGACGATCCGGCCGCCGCCCGCCGGTTCTGCCGGGCCGTGGCTGCCGGGCACTACGAGAACTTCACCGTCGCCAGCCTGCTCGTGCCCCCCCGCCTCCGCCAGCACCTGGCCAACGTCTACACCTTCGCCCGCTGGGCCGACGACCTGGCCGACGAGGCCGCCTCGCCCGCCGCCGCGACTCTGGCGCTGGCCGACTGGCGGACGGGCCTTGATGCCTGCTTCGCCGGCCGGCCGCGGCATCCGGTTTACATCGCCCTGGCTGAGACGGTCCGGGAGACCGGCCTCGCGCGGGAGCCGTTTGCCGATTTGATCGATGCCTTCGCCCAGGACCAGGTGAAGACGCGGTATGCCACGCGGGCCGAACTCGTCGACTACTGCCGCCGGTCGGCCGATCCCGTGGGCCGGATCGTGCTGGCCCTGGAGGGCTGCCGCGATCCCGAGCTCGTCGCCATGTCCGACTCGATCTGCACGGGTCTGCAGCTGGTCAACTTTTGGCAGGACATCACCCGCGACCGGCTCGCCGGGCGGATCTACCTGCCCGGGGAAGACATGGCCCGGCACGGCGTGACCGAGGGGCTCGTCGCCGCCCGGGTCGCCGCTCCCGAGGTGCGGGCCCTGCTCGCCGACCTCGTGGCCTGGGCGCGAGACTCGTTCGCCGCCGGGAGCCGGCTCCCCGCCCTGGCCCCCCGGCCGCTCCGGCCGGCGATCGCGCTGTTCCTGGCCGGCGGTGTCGCCGTGGCCGACGCGATCGAGGCGGCGGGGTTCGACACGCTCGCCGGCCGGCCGAAGGTGGGCCGGCTCGCCAAGCTGCGGCTGGCCGGCCGGGCGGCGGTGGCCGCGGCCGGGGCTCGGCTGCGGGAGAGCCTCGGGGGCCGGTCATGAGCCGCCTGTTCCGCGCTGAGTCCGGCCGGGAGCAGCTCGTGCACCAGCACGTGCAGTTGGCCCGTGACTACGCGGCCTGCGGCAGCGTGCTCGAGGCCTCGGGCTCGAGCTTCGCCCTGCCGATCCGGCTTCTGCCCCCGGCCAAGCGGCAGGCCACGACGGCGGTCTACGCCTTCTGCCGGCTGGCCGACGACATCGTGGACGACGCCGCCGACACGGCAGCCGCCCGCCGGGAGCTCGCCGCCTTCGAGGTCGCCACCCGCGCGGCCCTGACGGGCGAGCCGGCCGCCGAGCCGGTGCTGCGGGCGCTGGCCGACACCGTGCGGCGGCACGCCATCCCGCCGGAGACGATTGGCGAGATCCTGGCCGGCGTGCGGATGGATCTCGAGCAGGCCTCCTATGAGACGGTCGCCGAGCTCGAGGGCTACTGCCGCCGAGTGGCCTCCGCGGTGGGCCTGGCGGCGATCCACATCTGGGGCTTCATCGATCCCGAGGCGGTGCTCCGCTCGGACGACTGCGGCCTGGCGTTTCAATACACGAACATCCTCCGCGACATTCCGGAGGATCTCGGCCGGGGCCGGATCTACCTGCCCGGCGAAGACCTGGCCGCCTGCGGCTGCACGGCCGACGAGCTGCAGACGGGCCGGCTCCACGCCGGCTTCGACCGGCTGGCGGCCCGGCTCGTGGCCCGGGCCGAGGCGCGTTTTGCCAGTGCCGCCCGGCTCGACCGGCTGCTCTCCACCGACGGCCGGCTCGCCTTCCGGGCGATGTTCGGCGTCTACCGCAGCCTGCTCGCCGCCGTCCGCCGGGCCGGCCGGGGGATCTTCACCCACAAGGTCAAGGCGGCCAAGGCCCGACTGTTGGCCGCGGCGGCCGCGACCGTCTTGGTGGGGCCACGACCCCGGAGGCTTTCCCGGCCGGCTTGGGCCTGCGAGAACAGGCTGGCATGAGCGTCATCACCGAACACCAGCGGTTGCCTGCGGCCCCGACCCCCGTGGCCCCCCGGATCGTGATCGTGGGGGGCGGGCTGGCGGGCCTCGCGGCAGCCGCGGCCCTGACTGGCTCGGGGGCTCGGGTCACTGTGCTCGAAGCCCGCCGCCGGGCCGGGGGCCGGGCGGCATCGTTCGAGGATCCCGTCGCCGGCGGCCTGGTCGATGCCTGTCAGCACGTGGCGATGGGCTGCTGCACCAACTTCCTCGACCTCTGCCGGCAGGCCGGCCTGGCCGCGGAAGTGCGGCGGGACCGGACGCTCTGGTTCATCGACCCCGACGACCGCCGGGCCGCCTGCACGCCCGCCCGCTGGCTGCCGGCGCCGCTCCACCTCGCCCCGCTCTTGCTCGGCATGCGGCACTTTTCGCTCCGGGAGAAGATCGCGCTGGCCGGCGGGATGCTCCGGCTGGCCCGCTGGCGAAGCGACGCCGGCGGCAGCGACCGGCCCACGGCGCTGGCCTGGCTCGAGGCCAGCGGCCAGCCCGAGCGGGTGATCAGGCTCTTCTGGCAGCCGGTGATCGAAAGCGGGCTCGGCGAGTCGATCGATCTGGTGGACGTGGCGGCGGCCCGCAAGGTGGCGGTGGACGGCTTTCTGGCCCCCCGCGAGGCGGCCGACCTGTTCGTGCCGCTCAAGCCGCTGGGCGAGTTGTTCGGCGAACGGCTCGTGGCCTGGCTGGCTGGTCGGGGCGTGGCTATCGATAACGGCAAGGGCGGGGCGACGGCCATCGAGCGGGATCCGGCCGGGAACGTGGCGGCCGTCGTGGCCGGCGGCTCCCCCCTGCCCTGCGATGCTCTCATCCTGGCGGTTCCCTGGAAAGCGGCCGCCCGGCTGGTGCCCGACGTCGTGCCGCCGGCCGACGAGCGGCTGGCCGGCTCACCGATCACGGCGGTCCACCTCTGGTTCGACCGGGAGTGCATCGACCTGCCCCATGCCGTGCTCGTGGGACGAATTTCGCAGTGGGTCTTCCGGCCGGCCGACGCGCCGCCCGGCTACTGCCAGGTGGTCATCAGCGGCTCGCGGGACCTCCTCGACGGCGACCGCGACCAGCTCCGCGATGCGGTCGTGGCCGAGGTGCGGGCGGCCTTCCCCGCAGCCCGGGATGCCCGGCTGGTCGAGGCCCGAGTTGTCACCGATCCCACGGCCGTGCTCTCGGTGCGGCCGGGCGTGGAGGCCGTCCGGCTGCCGGCCCGCACCTCCCTGAAGAACCTCTTCCTGGCGGGCGACTGGACCGCCACCGGCTGGCCCTCGACCATGGAAGGGGCGGTCCGTAGCGGCCGGCTTGCGGCGAAGGCTGCCGCCGCCCGGCTCGGGCTCCCCTGCCCCGGCCTCACCCCCGACCTGCCCAAGGGCTTGCTCGTCCGGATGATCCTCGGCCGGCCCGCGTGAGGCTCGCGGGACTGCCGCAGCGGCGGCTAACCCGGCAGCGAGCGGCAGAGCTCGCTCAGGGCCCGCGCGAGCGTGCGGCCGTCGCCGACGGCCCGCTCCCAGAGTCGCCAGAGGTCGGCGGCCGCCCGCGGCCGGCGGCCGAGCATCCCCAAGACCGTCCCGGCCCGCCGCATGGCCGACTGCGGCTCGAGGAGGCGGCCCAGATCGGGAGGCAACTCGTCGTCGAGGGCATCGGAGATCACCCGCAGGGCGTGGCAGGGCAGGCCCGCCTCCCGGGCCGCCGCGGCGACGGCGTGGGTTTCCATGTCCACGAGCGTCGCTCCGCTGACCCGGGCGGCCGCCACCTTCTCGGCAGTCGTCCGCAGAATCCGATCGACCGTGAGCAGGAGCGGCCCTCCTTCCTCCCCCCCGGCCAAGGCCAGCGGGGCGGCCTCGTCGAGCCGGCAGACGGCCGCTGGCTGAACCACGCTGCCCCGCGGGACCGCCGCCGCCAGGCCGCCGGAAAAACCTGCCGCCACGACCGCCCGGGGCCGATGGCCGGCCACGAGTAGGCGGGCGGCCCGGCCGGCCCGCTCCCGGCCCACGCCGCCCACGCACCAGGCCACGCGGGCCGGGCCGAGGCTCGCCTCGTGAAACTCGATCCCGCCCGCCTCGGTGACGACCACGTCGGTCGCGAGCCGCTCGAAGGCGTCGGCCTCGATCGGCATCGCAAACACCACCCCTGCCGTGCAGGGACCGCCGACCCGGCCTGCCTCGTGCTGGCTCACGCGGCTGCTTCCGCGGGGCCGGCGGACCCGGCCGGCTGGCCGGCGGCCTCGGCGACCCGCCAGCCGGGCAGGCGGACGCAGACCTCGGTGCCTTCGCCCGGCCGGCTGGCGATCGTGATCGAGCCGCCACTGGCCTCGACGAGCGACTTGCAGATCGCCAGGCCGAGGCCGCCGCTGCGGCTGGCCGCCGCATGGGTCCGGGCCGGGTCGGCCTTGTAGAACCGGTCGAAGATCCGCTCCAGCTCGACCGCGGCGATGCCCGGGCCCGTGTCGCTCACCGTGAGCAGTCCGTCGCCACCGGCGGCGA
>CAYRNG010000219.1:0-5113 GCA_964425395.1 uncultured Candidatus Kuenenia sp.
GGCGGTCGAGGTTGGCCGTCTCGCTGGGGGTCAGGTTGTGGGCCAGCACCACCACCGGCTGGGAGATCGCGGCGAGCGTCTCCCGCCGCTGGCCGAGCAGGTTGCGGAGCAGGCTCTTCTCGATGTCGTAGATGTCGTGGGCCCGCTGCGAGATGTGGTTGTCGAGGCTCTGGAACACCTTCGCATAGCGGCGGAGCGTGCGGCTGACGGCGTATTCCGGCCACCAGTTGCGGTCGCGGACGGCGGCCGTGAGCTCCTGCTGGAGCCGGGGGTCGTGGAGCATCGCCAGGTGCGCGTCGAAGATGGCGGCATACTGCTCGCCAAGCTCGGCCTGGATCCGGTCGCGGTTCCGCTCCATCTCCTTGGCGGTCTCGCCGATGGCGTGGGCCAGCCGGGCCAGCTCCGTGTCGACGGCGCTCCGCTCCACGAACCGGCGGGGGATCCGGAAGCCCTCGGCGTCGAGCACGAGGGCCTCACCGATCGTGACGCCGGGCGAGACCGCGATTCCCTGGAGTTTCAGCATGGCGGACGGCGCGGCCGCCGGCAGCAATCAGGTGTTCTGGCTGCCCGCGTGCTCGTTGAAGTTGCGGTCGAAAAGGGTGCCGATCGCCTCCAAGGCCTCCCGGGCATCCGGCCCGGTCGCCTCCACCACCAGCCGCGTGCCCGCTTCGGCGGCGAGCGTGAGCAGATCGAGAATGCTCTTGCCGTCCACCCGCTGCGATTCGCCCACCAGCTCGATCCGCGACTGCCAGCGGCGGGCCTCCCGGGCCAGCCGCTCGGCCGGCCGGGCATGGAGGCCCTGGCTGTTGGCGACGACCACCTCGCGGGAGACGGTCTCCCCGGGCGGCCCGGCCGCGGCGAACTCGTGCATCGAATCCCGGCTCTCTCTGGACATCTCAGGAGACCACCCCATGGGCATCGGCTTCCTCCAGCAGCTGCTGGATCGCCGTCGGTTCCTTGGCCGCTTTGAGAAGCTTGCAGAACGACTCGTCGCGAAGCTGCCGGGAGATGCTCTCCAGGGCCCGGAGGTGGTCACCGGGCCGGTCGGGGGGCGAGACGAGCAGGAAGAAGAGCTGCACCGGATCGCCGTCGAGGCTCTCGAAGTCGATCCCCTCGGGGCTGACCGCCACCGTGCCCACCAGCCGCGTCACGCCGGGGTGCTTGGTGTGGGGCACGGCCACGCCCCGGCCGATGCCGGTGCTGCCGAGATCCTCCCGCTTGAGGATCGCCTTGACGATGCTCTCCTCGTCGGCGGCGGCGATCTTGCCGGCGTCCACGAGGGCCCGGGTCATCTCGCGGATCACGCCCTCCTTGGTGTCGGCCTCGACGTGGGAGCGGATGGCGTCGGCGGAGACGAAATCGGAAAACTTCATGACTGAGGTGGGCCTCGAGGAGGGAGGACGAAACCGGGGGCAGGCTAGGTGGCCTCGGCCCGCCGGCCCGACTGGACGTGCTTGTGGTCGCGGACCTTTTCCTTGTGCTTGCGGAGCTGCTGCTCGAGCTTCTGAACGGCCCCGTCCACGCCCCGCCAAAGCTGGGAAGCGGATTCGTGGCTGACCATGTCGTGGAAGTGCTCGGCGGAGGCCACGATCTCCACCGCCGGCAGGTCGCGATTGGCCATGTCAACGGTCACATTGAGGGCCGTGAGACGGTCGAAATACCGCTTCAGGCGAGACACCTTGGCGGTGATTTTGGACTGGGCGGCGGGGCTCAAATGGCCATGCCGCGTCGAGACGTTGATCTGCACCGGGACGTCCCTCGAAAAAGGTGAAAAAGGCGGCCCAAAACTGGCTTGGACACCATCGCGGGGCCGGCAGTCGCCGATCCGCGCGACGTTCGGAGCATATCACCCGCCGCGGCAGGGCGGCAATTGATACCCCGCATTCCTCGCGTGGGACGCATCCGCGGCCCCCGAACCTCAGGGCGGCTCCGCATCCCCCCGGCTGGCGGCCAGCCAGGTTCGCCACCAGGCAATGCCCTTGTCGTTGAGCCGCGGCGGTCGGTCGGGCCGGTAGTCGCGGCCGGCCGGCGGCCGATCGGGCACGAGCCCGTCGAGCTCCGCGAAGGCGAACCGCCGCACCACAAGCGCCGGATCCTCGAGCCAGGCCACGAGTTCGGCGGCTCCCCCGGCGGCCAGTTCGGCCGGCGCAAAGCCGCGGGCCAGGCGGAAGAGGTCGTTCTCACGGCCGGCCGGCCCCCGGGCGGCGAAGGCCTGCCGGAGGGCCGCCGCGGCATTGGCCCCCCGGGCGAGCGCTAGCGGCACCGTCCGGCCGGCGAGTGATTCCCACTGGTTGTCGGCCAGCCGAGCTCCCGGGGTCTCCTCAGAGAGCAGCGTGACGAGCGGCGCGTAGTCGCCCACGAGGGCCAGCGTGGCCGCCGCCGCCATCCGGTTTTCGACCCGACGATCGGCTGCCAGCAGCCGCAGGGCATCGAGCGGCGGCTCGGGGGCGGCGAGCGACTGGGCCAGGGCTGCGGCGGCGAGCCGATCGATCAGGAGCGTTGGCTCGGTCTGCCGCATCCAGGCCGGCTCGGCGGCGGGGGGGAGAATCCGGGCGGCGATCGCTGCGGTCGATTCCCACGCCAGGCCGCCGCGGGGGGGCAGCGGCTGCTCGAGGGCGAGGCCACCCAGCGGCGCCCCGGGGGGGCCGCCGTCGAGCTCGGTCTGCCGCCAGCGGCCGCCGCCAGAAGCATGGAGCGTGGCCCGCCGCACGGGCGGGATCACGGCCGGGTCGCTGCCCGGCTCGCGGAGGAGATCGACGGCGATGCCGACCGGCTGCCGGGGGCCAAGCGTGAGCGTGCCGGAGAGGCCGCCGGCCGTGATCCCGACGAGGCTCCCGGCGGCCTCGGTCCACGCGACCGCCCGGCCGAAGATCACCTCCACGCGAGGAGTGCCGTCGCGGTCGGCAAGAATCGCCGCCTGGGTGTCGGGGAAGAGGTGGATCACCACCTCGCCCCGCTCGAGCCTGGGATACGAGTGAGGCGGCACGACCAGCTCCTCGACGTCGGCCAGCGGCATGCCGGCGGTCAACGCCTGCCAGCCGTCGGCGGTTCGCTTGAGCAGCGGTCCGCCGGCCACGACGAGGCCCGGACCGGCGGCCTGCCTGACGGGCGGGACTCCCGGCGGCGCATCTCGGTCTCGAGCAGGCTCGGCAAGCGGTGCCGCGGGCTCGGCATCGTCGGGCTCGGGAAACAGCGGAGCGTCGCCTTGCTCCATGACGGGCAACGGCACGATCGCCGGCGGCGGGGGCTGCGGCGGGATCGCGGCCACGGCCGCGGCGGGCGGGTCGGCGGGCGGGTCGATCGGGGCCTCCGGCGGCGGCTCGACGGGCGTGTTCGCCAGGGCGTCGTCCGGTGCGGCAGGTGGCACCGGCGGCTCGACGACAGGCTCGACCGGCGGCGGCGGGCCGGGCTCCTGCAGGGCCGCCACCTGGCGGGCGGGCTTGGCCGGCGGCCAGAGCGTTCTCAGGAGCAGGCCGCCAAGCGCGAGCAAGAGCACGATGGCTGTAGCGGCCGAGAGCCAGGCCCAGGGCGAGGCTGGCTTCGGCGGGGCGGCGGCCGGCGGCCGGCCGGTGGCCTCCTTGAGGGCTTTGACCAGCGCGGCCGACTCCTCGTGCTGTGGCCGGGCCACCGGCTCCTCGATCTGCCGGGCCACGGCAGCCACGAGCCGGGCCCTGGCCTTGGCATCGATCACCGGCAGGGCGGCCGGGTCGCGGGTCAGTTCGGCCAACAACGTGTGGCAGTCGGCGGCTTCCCCGAGATGGATGTCGGAATCGATGCAGATCCGTTCAAAGGCCTCGAGCCGCTCGGCGGGGAGGGCGTTGTCGAGAAACTCGGCTACCGAATTGGGGTCTTCGGCGAGGCCGCGGCCGTCGGTCCGGGGGGCGGGCAAGCCCGGCCGGGCGACGACCTCGGTGATCCGCTCGACGAGCTGTGGGGCCACGGCGCTGGCCTCCACCTTGGCCCCGAGATCGGCCTGGTCGGCCTCGGCGAGGAGCCCGTCCCGCCAGGCCAGGAGCGTTCGCAGGGTGAGTCGCATGGGCAATTCCTGGGTGAGCCGTCTATCTGGTTTGTGGCACCGAGCCCGAAAATCCGTAGGCCCGGGGTGAAAAATTCCCCGCGCGGGTCGGCGGCGATCCCCGGAACCCGCTCCTGCGTATAAAAGGGGCGTCAGCGTGGGCCCGATGGAGTGGGCGGCTGCGCGAAACTGGCTAAAATCGACGGCCTTGCGGACCGAAGACTCTAAGTCTCGGGCCGCGCAGCGGTGGAGAGGCAGCCATGCCAACTGACGCCGACACCCCAACCCCCACGAGCGGTACGCCGCGGCAGATCCTCCTGCGGCGGGCGATGGGGTATTTGGAGCTGGGCGAACTGCTTGTCGAGACCGACGCGACCGTGCCCCCCTCGGCCCGCCGGCTCTTGGACAGGGCCCTCCAAGAGCTCGAGCAGCTGCCGGCGGAGGTTCGCGAGGGGCCGCTGGCGAGCCTCATCGAAGGGGAGGCGTTGCGGGCTCTGGGCGAGTGGGAGCCGGCGCTCGGCCCGCTCGAGCGGGCCACCGAGGCCGACCCCGGCCGGCTCGAGGCCTGGCTCGGCCTGGGCTGGTGCTACAAGCGGCTCGGCCGCCTCGACGATGCGATCGGCGCCCTCGAGAGCGGGCTCGACGCCTCGCCCCGGCAGCCGATCCTGCTCTACAACCTGGCCTGCTATCATTCGCTGGCTGGGAACGTGGCGGCGGCGATCGATCACCTCACCAGGGCGATCTCGCTCGACGACCGGTTTCGGGACCTGACCGGAACGGAGCGGGACTTCGATCCGATCCGGGCCGATCCCCGGTTCGTGGCGGCGACCCACGTCGTAGTTTAAAGGCGGAACGATCGGTCGGGCGGCCCGCTCCGCACCGGCCGGCGGAGAGGGAAGGATCGGCAGCGGATGACGAGCCCGGCGCTCCAGGAGATCATCGCCGTCCTGGCCTCGCCGGCGGCGGGCAACCCGTCGCAGTATCTCTTCGAGCGGGCCCTCGAGGGCACGGGCCTCGACTGGCGAATCCTCACCTGCGACGTTTCGCCCGAGCGGGTGGGCGAGGCGCTCTCTGGCGCGGCCGCGATGGGCTTCCGGG
>CAYRNG010000220.1:0-1746 GCA_964425395.1 uncultured Candidatus Kuenenia sp.
GATCAGGTTGATGCCGCAATCGCCCCACTTCACGCTCGTGGCGGCGGAGGTGATCGTGATCCCGCGCTCCCGCTCGAGGTCCATGTAGTCCATGGTCGCCCCATCCCCGTCGCCCTTGACCTCCTGGATCCGGTGGATGCGGCCGGCGTAATAAAGGATCCGCTCCGAAAGGGTCGTCTTGCCGGAGTCGATGTGGGCGGAAATGCCCATGTTGCGAAGCTTGGTGAGATCCATGAAATGCACTGTGATCAGGGAGGAAACGAGCCGGGAACCCCGTGAGGGGGCGCCGCCAGGCGGGGGGACGAGAGTCCTGCGGGCCGGTGGAATATACTCGTCTCCAGAAAAACGGGACAGGTGAGCCCGTTTTGCCGGGGACATCGACGGGAAACCACGGCCAACCAGACTCATCCAAGCCCCGGTGCGCAAGCACCTGGGACCCCGTCCGAAACGGCGGCGTTTTTCCCACCACCGTAACCCCGCCCGGCTCTGGGGGGCTTGCATGAAGCGTCTGACATACCATGAACGCATCTGCCTCAACCGACCCGCCCGCCGATTCCGGCCCCGCCGAGCCCTGGCTCACCTGCGTGGCCCCGCTGGCCCTGTTTCTCGTGGCCGGCACGCTCGAGCCCACCCCCTCCGGCGGCATGCTCGCTCCGGTTGGCATCCCCTACGCCGCCTATCCCGCGATCTACGCGATCCGGATCGCCGCCACGCTTCTCTTGCTCGCCCGCGTCTGGCCGCAGATCCGGGCCTGGGTGGGGCGGCCCACCTGGTGGCCGCCGCTGCTGGGGCTGCTGTTGGTCGTGCCGTGGGTGGTGCTGGCGAAGCTCCAGCACGACGCCGGCTGGACCTTTGGGGCCGGGGAGCGGGCCGGCTACAACCCGTTTCTGCCAGAGCACCTCGGGCCAGACTCCCCCTGGGCCTGGGTGTTTCTGGCGGTGCGGGGCCTGGGGCTCGTCGTGATCGTGCCGATCATAGAGGAGCTCTTCGTGCGCGGCTTCCTGATGCGGTATGTGATCCGGGAGCAGTTTTGGGAGGTGCCCTTCGGCATGCTCACGGCCGCGTCGGCCGCCGCCTGCTGCGTGTATGCCGCCGCCAGCCATCCCGGCGAGGCGATCGCGGCGGTCGGCTGGTTTGCGGTGGTCAGCGGGATCGCGGCGGCCACCCGCAAGCCAATCGACTGCATCCTCTGCCACGCCGCTACCAACCTCACCCTGGGAGCGTATGTGCTCGCCAGCGGCGACTGGTGGCTGGTGTGACGCGGCTGCGGGCCTGGGGCGTGGATCGGGGATTCCACGGGCAAGATGCCCGTGGCCACTTCCGGTTCGAGCTCGCATTTCGCGGGCAAGATGCCCGGGGCCACTTTTGTGGTAGGAGTGCCAGCCGCCAAGTGGGGGCGGGCATCTTGCCCGCCCGTGCCTCGCTCCCCCGCTTGATCTTTCCAAGAACATCTGTACACTGTTGGGCATCACCCCCAAAGGAGAGCTTCGCATGAGCCCTGAAACCCTCCGCAACTTGCTTTCCAAGCAACCCTTCGACCCGTTTCGCGTCACGACCTCTAGCGGCGAGACCTACGACGTGCGCCACCCAGAGATGGTCATGCTGACCATGCGAGAGCTCCTCGTCGGGATCGGCGAGCGCGATGGCATCCCGGCCCGCTACAAGACCCTGGCCCTGCTCCACATCACGGCCGTCGAGCCCCTCGACCCCGCCACGGCCGCCTGAGACCCGCCGGAATGCGAGCCG
>CAYRNG010000221.1:0-7473 GCA_964425395.1 uncultured Candidatus Kuenenia sp.
TTGGCCCGCCGGACCTCGTTCATCACGGCCTTGATCCGCTCCTCGAACTGGACGCGATACTTGGTGCCGGCCACCATCATCGCGAGGTCGAGCACCACGATCCGCCGGTCGGCCAGGAGCTCGGGCACGTTGCCGTCGATCACCCGCTGGGCGAAGCCCTCCACGATCGCCGTCTTGCCCACGCCCGCCTCGCCGAGGAGCACGGGATTGTTCTTGGTGCGGCGGCAGAGGATCTGGATCGCCCGCTCGATCTCCTTTTCGCGGCCGATCACCGGATCGAGCTTGCCCTGACGGGCGAGCTCGGTGAGGTCGCGGCCGAAGCTGTCGAGGGCGGGGGTCTTGCTCTTGCCGCTCTTGGGGCTCCCTTCGCCGCCGCCACCCCCGGCGCCGGCCGGCTGACGGCCGCCCATCCCGGCCCGCTCGCCCCCCTCCTCCATGCCGTGGCCGAGCAGGTTCAAAACCTCCTCGCGAACGTCCTCGAGCTTGAGGCCGAGGTTCATGAGCACCTGCGCCGCCACCCCCTCCTGCTCCCGCAACAGGCCCAGCAGGATGTGCTCGGTGCCGACGTAGTTGTGGTTGAGGTTGCGGGCCTCCTCCATCGAGTATTCGATCACCTTCTTGGCCCGGGGCGTCTGGGGCAGTTTGCCCATCGTCACCATGTCGGGCCCGCTCTGGACGAGCTTCTCGACCTCCATCCGGATCTTGCGAAGGTCGATGTCGAGGTTCTTGAGCACGTTGGCGGCGACCCCGCTGCCCTCCTTGATGAGGCCCAAGAGGACGTGCTCGGTGCCGATGTATTCATGGTTGAACCGCTGGGCCTCCTGGTTGGCCAGCTGCATCACCTTCCGGGCACGGTCCGTGAATCGTTCGTACATGTCGTGTTCCTTCCTGCGGGGCCTGTCGCCGGCGGGCGGCAGGCATGCCTGGGGCCGCTGCCGAAACGGCAGACCAGCCCCGCACGTGTGAAGCAGTGCAAACCCTACGCCAAACGGCTCTCATTATTCTATGGGGGGCCTGCGGCTGCGTCAGCGGACGCCCCTTTCGGCCGCAAAAAACGCCCCGGCCAGCTGGTTCAGGCCGCGCGGGATTGGACAGCCGGGGCGGGAGCCGCGGTGTCGATTTCGTCGGCCACTGGCAGGGTCGCCGGCTCCTCAGGCCCCTTCTCGCCGCGGGCTGCCGCCGCGATCCGGCTTCGCTCCGAGGCGATCGCGGCCCGCCAGCGGATTCCGGCATCGCTGACGGACAGTTTCTCGAGGGCGTCGCGGGCCTCCGCCAGCCGGCCGGCCCGTCTCAGGAGCGTGGCCAAAAGCAGCTGGGCCTCGCCGTCGGTGGGGGCCAGTTCGAGCAGCTCCCGGAGCCGGGCCTCGGCGGCGATGAAGTCGCGGGCCAGGTAGGCGTCGCGGGCCTTGACGAACAAGGGATCGACCGTGGCCGGGGCCGGCTCGGCCAAGGGAGGCGGAAACGCCGCCAGGGCCGAGACGGTGCTCACCAGCCAGACGATCGCCGTGGCCGTCCAGACCGCTACGGTGATCGGCAGCTCGACCAGGTCGGGCCAGACAAAGGTCGTGACCACGGCCACGTCGAGCGAGACGGCGAAGGCCATGGCCAAGACGAGCCCCCCCCGGCTGCCCCGCAGCCAGAGCCACGGCAGGCCGGGCCAGGCCAGCGTGAGATAGCGGAAGGCGGTCATGGGTTCACCGCGGCGGCGGGGGACGGGGAGCTGGCCGGGCCGGGGAGGGTAGGGAATCGACCCCGGCCGGCCAAGGGGTTTTCCCCGGGGACTGTCCCCGCCGCGGGGACTGTCCCCTTTCCCCCACCGGGGACTGTCCCCGCCGCGGGGACTGTCCCCTTTCCGCCCAACCTCTTTTTGAACCAGCTAGGCTGTCTTCATGCCCGCTCCCAGCCTGCCTTCCGACTGCTCATCCAGCCTCCCTGCCGATCTCCCGGCGAGTCGTGCCCGGCTGGCCGCGGCCCGGCTCTGCGTGCTCGTTTCCGGCGGCCCCGATCGGGCCGGCTTCGAGCGGCTCGTGGCGGGCCTGTTCGCCGCCGGCGTGCCGCTCATCCAGATTCGCGACAAGTCGCTGCCCGACGGGGCGGTCGCCGAGCGGGTGTCTGCCGCCCGCAGGCTCGCCCTCCGCTCCGACCCGGCCGCGCGGCCGCTGGTGATCGTCAACGACCGGGCTCCCCTGGCGGCCGCGGCCGACGGCCTGCACGTGGGCGCGACCGATCTGCCCGTGGCGGAGGCCCGGCGGCTGCTCGGGGCCACGGCCCTCATCGGCCGCACCGCCCATGCCATGGCCGAGGCCGAGGCTGCGGTGGCCGCCGGGGCCGACTATCTCGGCGTCGGCCCCTGCTTCCCCTCGACCACGAAGTCCTTCGCCGTTCATGCGCCGCGGGAGTTTCTGGCGGCCGCAGCCCGCCTCTCGGTGCCGGTATTTGCGATCGGGGGAATCACGCCCGAGCGGCTCCCCGAGCTGGCCGCGGTCGGCATCCGCCGAGTCGCCGTCGCAGCCGCGATCACAGCCGCCGCCGATCCACCCGCCGCGGCCCGCCGCTTCCTGGAGATGCTCGGGAAAGAGGGATAGCCCGTGCCCGTGGGAGACGGCGACGAAAGCTGAGCTGGAGCCGCTGGTCTGTTCGCCCGCGGGCAGCACGTCGCGGCCCGTCAACCTGCGGCCCGCTCGCGTCGCCAGGCGAGTGCCCGGCCATACAACTCCATGTCACGGGCGTGATGCCCCTCGATCGCCGTGCGCAAGGCCGGGGAGATCTCGTCGCGGTCGGGGTTCGAGTCGGCGACGTTCAGCCGGTCGGGAGGCCCGGCGTCGCCCAGAAAACGGGGAGCCCACCAGGAGAAGTCCTGGGCGTAAAATTCAGTGATCCCCACGAAGGAGAAGTACTCGAGCGGAAATCCGTAGAGAAATTGCGAGTACAGGTCGCGAACCTCGATCCCCAGGCAGAACCGCTCCAACGACCAGCCTTCCTGCATCATCGTACGGTGCAGCGGCGGTGCCCGTTCCGGATCGTAGGTCTTCCGCCAGAACCGGTAGTGGGATACGGCCCGGTCGATCGGATTTCTCAGCCAGGTGACGAACGACACATCCGGCCGGCCGTCAGCCAGCAGCAGATACTTGAGCGGCAGAAAGTGGCCATGAATGCATTCCACCCCCGCGAAGGCGTTGTCGGCGTTGGCAAGGCAGTTGCGGACGGCGCTGCGGTTTCGCTCCCGGGGCCGGGTATTGAGAGGCAGGTCCGCATAGTCCCGCAGCAACGCGGCGCCATAACGACGCTCGAGCGCGGCTGCAAAGCTCGTCCCCGCGGTCTTGGGCAGATGGACCGAGATGATCATAGGGTGATTCGCCACTCAGGCCGTGTGCCGAGGGGCCGATCGGAGCCGCTTTGCCAGGATCATAAACCGCCAAGCCGACGCAGGCCATCAGCCGCCGAGGGAGGCCTGGAGCGTGGCCCAGTCGAGCGGCACCCAGGGCACGGCGTCGGCCAATGACTCAGGAAGCGACCCGCCGGGGGCGTCGCCCGCGGCGTCGGCTCGCTCGATGGCCGCATCGACCGCGGCCGAGAGCCGGTCGAGCCACTCGGGCACCTCCACCCCCGAGCCGCTGGCCAGCCCGAGGAAGCTGCGGGCCTTGGCCTCGAAGGCGGCCCCCGCTCCCTCCGGCCCCCCCGCCACCAGTTCGGCCACGGCCGCCGGCACCAGCGCCTCGAGCTCGTCCTGCTCGAGGGCCGCCGTGAACGGCCGCCGCACCCGGTCGGCCACGCTCGCCAGCCGCACGCCCCACTGCTTCTCGAGCGCCGCCAGCCGGGCCACGAGCGTCTCGGCCGTGTCGCGGGTCTCGTCCCGCATCCGTCCCCGCCAGGCCGCCGCCGCGGCGCCGGCCTGGCGGCGGGCCAGCACCCGGTGGGCCATGTTCACCGGCCGCAGCGTCCAAGCGATCCGGTCGTACTCCGCCTTGAGCCGGAGGTGATCGAGGAGGATGTGGAGGTTCTCGCCCCTGTCCGACTGGGTGGTGGTCGAGTTCCAGTCGCGGTATTCGGCATGGTTCTCGGCGATGCTCTCGAGCACCAGCCGGATCCGGCCGGCCGCCTGGCGGATCGGCACCGCCCCGGAGGCCAGGTCGGTCGCCAGCCGGGCCGGCCAGAGGTGGTGGTCGGTGCCGTCGTCGGGTTCGGCCTCGAGCCGGGCCACGAGCCGCTCGAGGTAGGGCCGCACGCCCCCGCGGAGGATGCCCCGCAGCGACATCGGGGCCAGCAGGTGCTGAGTGAACAGCCCCGTGCCATACCGCTCGATGAACTCGCGGGTGGCCGCGAAGGCCTTGTCGTCGCGGACCCGTTCGAGCACCGAGAGCCGCAGCTGCCGGGCGTGGGTCAGCCAGGTCTCGAGAAGCCGCGGCACGAGCTGGGATAGTGCGGCCAAAATCCGCTCGGTCCGCTCAGTCCGCTCGGTCTGGGCCGGGCCCTCCTCGGCCGGCTCGGCGGCGGCGGTTTCCACCAGCCGCTCCACGAGGGCCGTCGTGGCCGCCTCGAAGACCCGGTCGAACTCGCTGACGCTCGCCGCCCCGGCGGGCCGCCGGCTCTCGAGCGACTTGGCGAGCCGGACGATGTCGATCGTCTCCTCGACGAGCCCCAGCCGGGGCAGCACCATCGCCAGCCGTTCGAGGAGCCGCTCGCGGCAGCGGGCCCGGACGATCCGGTCGGGCCGCCCGCCGCGGGCCAGCGGGATGTAGAGCACGGGCTTGCCGGCGAACCGCTCCCGGACCGCCGGCAGCCAGGCCCGCACCATGGCCGCGTCGCCCCGCAGCGCCGCTGCCAGGAGCCGGCCCACGGCCCCCCGCGGCGGCGTGTCGTCCGGCGGCGGCCCCCGGCGGGCGAGCTGCAGCCAGGCCGAGAGCACCCAGCGGGTCTCCTCCGCCTGAACCGCCGCGTCGATGAGCCGCTCGGCGGCCGCGTCGCGTTGCCAGCGGAGCTTGTCGAACTCGGTGGCCACCATCCCCGGCGGGGGCTCGGGGTCTCGGGCCGCTACCGCCAGCGCCGCCCGGACGAGCGTCCAGGAGAGCCGGCGGATCGAATGCCGCCAGCCCACCACCGCGTCCACCGTCTCGCGGGCGGGCGGCCGCTCGGCCCGGGCGTCCTGCTGGCACCAGGCGATCACGGCAGTGCGGGTGAGCCGGAGCACGCCGGAGAGAAATTCGGCCGCCTCGTCGATCGCCGCCACGCCCGAGGCTGAGCCGGCCGCCGGCTGATCGACGTCCAGCATCCCGCCGTCCACGCCGTCGTCGGCCGAGTCCTGCCAGACCATCGACTCGTAGGCCGCCGCCACCCGCTCCTCGGCGTCGGCCGGCTCGTCGTCGTCATCCTCGGCGGTGCGTTCGAGCACCGGGCCGGCTCCCGGCTCGCGGCCCACGGCGGCGGCCTCGAGCAGATCGACGACACCGCTGGTGTTGGCCTCGACGAGCTCGAGGAACCGCCGCATCCGCAGCCGGCCGGCCGGCGAGCCGTCGGCGGCGGCGTGGGCCAGCCAGTGGGTGGCTGCCCCCAGCCAGACCGGGCCAGTCTGCTCGAGGGCCGGTCCCTCGAGGAGCGAGGCCCAGTGGACGAGCAGGCCCGCGGCGCCGTCGAGATCCTCCTCCTCGAGCAGGGTCTCGACCGCCTGGGCGTGGCTCCGCGGCGAGCTGAAGCCGGCCACCGCCTGTCGCCAGAAGCCGGGGGGTGGCGGCCCGGCGGCCAGGGCCCGCCGGCGGCCGAGGGCCTCGAGCACTTCGCGGGCCGAGTCGATGCACTCGCGGCCCGAGAGGTGGGGCACCCCCGAGACGGTGGTGGTGGCATGCCGGTCCCACCAGCCGGCCAGCTTCTCGAGCGCCGCGGCGGCGGTCGCAGCGGCCGTCGTGTCGCCGGCCAGGCCGGCCTTTCGCCAGGTGGCGGCGTAGGCCTCGAGGATCGTGCCGGTGATCTCCACCAGGTCATCGACCCGCGGGTCGGGCAGGCTCTCGCCGCTCGGCTCGTGGAGGGGGAACTGCCCGGCTAGGCCGAGGATGTTCCAGGGATCGACCGCGGCCCCGCAGCCGACCGCCCGGAAGAGCAGCTCGACCGCCGCGTCGAGTTCCTGGATCGCGGCGGCTGCGTCTTCCCGCCGCCAGAGCGCCTGCCGGGCCGCCGTGACGCGACCGGTGATCCGGGCGAACATGCGGGCCGAGGCGGCCGGCACCTCGCCGGAGAGCGACTCGGCCGAGGCGGCCCGTCCCAGCCGGGCCATCACCGCCGCCAGGGAGACATGCTCCACCTGGCGGGCCCGGCGGCTGGCGAGCGTGGCATTGATGTGGCGGCGGACGCCCCCGAACGGCTGGCGGAGGGGGGCGGCCTCGGCCTCGAGCCGCTGGCGGTGGGCCGCCGGCAGCCGGGCCAGCAGCCAGCGGTAAAACTCGTCGCGGTAGCCCGCGATCCGAGGCAGGAGGTCGCCCAGGGCCAGGCCCGCCTGGGGGGCGCCGGGGCCGTGGCCGGAGAGCCCGGAGGCCATCAGCATCACGCCGGCGAGCACGGCCGCCGCCTCCAGCTCGAGCTCCGCCTCCCGGCCGGGCTCCGCACCGCCGGCCGCGGCCGGCCAGGAGAGGATGCCGTCGAGCGTGGCCTGCTGGACGACCATCCGGCGGTAGCGGCCCTGCTCATCGATTCGGGCGGGATCCCAGAGGCCGAACAGATAGTTGGGCCGGCTGGCGGCCGGGGGCATGAAGTCGAACGACCGCGGATCGACCGCCAGCTCCTCGAGCGCCTCGAGCTCGAAGTCGGCCTGGCGGAGGAGCTCGGCCGGGGCCGCGGCCAGGATTTCGACCGCCCCGGCGACGAGCTTCCGGTAGCGGCCCTGCGCCGGCCCCACGCCGGCCACGAACAGCGGGATCGGCCGGACCCGCTCGTGGGGATAGGGAGCCGAGAGCCGGCCGTTCTCGAGCACGGCCACCGGCCGCCAGCCGACGTAGTCGTTGAGCCGGTCGATGGTTCGGGCGACGAGCGGGCCGGTCTCGTCGGTGACGCTCGCCCCGTCGCCGGCGGCCGCCTCGGCGAGCAGCGCAGCCGCGGCGGCCATCACGAAGAACGGCCGCTCGATGGCCCCGGGCGGCTGGTGCTCGAGGAGGTCGGCGTGATAGGCCCGGTAGGCGGGGAGCAGCTCGTCGAACAGCAGGCCGAGCATCCGCCGGGCCTGGCGGGCGTCGCGGAAGGCGGGCTGCGTGGCCTCCAGTTCAGCGAGCCGCTCCCGGATCACCGCGGCCACCCGCCGGGAGGTATCGGACCTTTCCTCCGGGCCGTTCGGCCCGGCCGGTTCGAGGCTCGCAAACAACTCGTCGAGCGCCCGCCAGGCGGACGGGTCGAAGGCGCCGGCAGAGAAGTTGAGGTAGCCGGCGACGACCGCGGCAGGATCGGGCTGACGGGGGGACTGGTCGGTGCGTGTCATCCGGGCCGCGGGCTTTT
>CAYRNG010000222.1:0-3804 GCA_964425395.1 uncultured Candidatus Kuenenia sp.
CGAAGTAGGGCATCACCGCCGTGATTCTGTAGGAACTCGCCCGCTTGAAGCTGTCGATCATCACGAGCAGCTCCATCAGGTGCTCGTTGACCGGCGGGCAGGTCGGCTGGACGATGAAGACGTCGCGGCCGCGGACGTCTTCGTCGATCTTGCAGGAGATCTCGCCGTCGGGAAACCGCCCCAGGGCGATCTTGCCCATCGGCAGGTTGAGGTAGCGGCAGATATCCTGCGTGAGGGCCGGGTTGGCCGGCCCCGAAAAGATCTTCAGGTCGTTCATGGGATCGCTCGAGAGGCGATTGGAGGGCTGCGGCGACCGCGGCCCGGAAGCCACACTCTGACGCCCCCGCCGCCCGGGTTCAAGCCTTTGCCACGGGCCGCTTGACGGACGGCCGTGCCGATCGCACAACGCTCTGCACCGGCCCCGGAGTTCCGCCGATGCCCGCCCGCACGATCACGCTCATTTCTCCACACGCAGACGCCGCCGAGGCGATCGTCGATGTCGCCGCCGGGCCGCTCGCCGTCCGCAGCCGGCGGCTCTCCGGCGGTCGCCGCGAGGGGGTTCTGCTCGTCGAGCTCGTAGCCGGCGACACGCGGGTCTTCGTGCTGCCCGATCGGGGGTTGGGCATCTGGAAGATGATCTCGGGCGGGGTGGAGCTCGGCTGGCAGTCGCCCGTGGCCGGTCCGGTGCACCCCGGCCTCGTGCCGCTCGGCGAGCCCTCGGGCCTGGGCTGGCTCGACGGCTTCGACGAGCTCGTGGCCCGCTGCGGCCTGGTGAGCAACGGCGCTCCCGACTTCGACGCCACGGGCCGGCTCGTGCACGGCCTCCACGGGCGGATCGCGAATCTGCCGGCCCACGAGCTCGCCGTGACGCTCGACGAAGCTGCCGGCACGATCTCGCTTGCCGGTGCGGTGGACGAGACCCGGTTTCTGATCCATGCCCTGCGGCTGGAGACGCGGCTCGTGCTCTCGGCCGACCGGCCGCGGATCGCCTGGACCGACACGGTCACGAACCGCTCCGAGCGGCCCGCGACGATGCAGCTGCTCTACCACGTGAACCTCGGGCCGCCCGTGCTCGCCGCCGGTGCCGAGCTGGTGGCGGCGATCGACGAGCTCGCTCCCCGCGACGCCACGGCCGCGGCCGACGTGCCGACCTGGAATCGCTACGTCGCCCCCCGGGCCGGCCGCGGCGAAGACGTGCACTTTGCCCGGATCAGGCCCGATGCCGCTGGGATCGCCTCGGCCCTGCTCGTGGCTCCCGCCGGCACGGCGGCCGCGGGCCTCTCCTGGCGGGCCGACACGCTCCCCTGCTTCGCCCTGTGGAAGAACCAGGGGGGCCTGGCCGACGGCTACGTGACCGGCCTCGAGCCGGCGACCAACTTCCCCAATCCCCGCTCCTTCGAAGAGCAGCAGGGCCGAGTCGTGCCGCTCGGGCCGGGCCAGAGCGTGCGGTTCGACTTGGCGCTCGAGCACCTCGCAGGCGAGCGGCTGGCCGCCGCCAGGGCGGCGATCGCGGCGCTCGTGGCCGCCCCGCCGCAGATCCACTCAAGTCCCCGCCCCGGCTGGTCACCAGTGGCATAGGGGCCGGCCTGCCCGGGACTGGGCTCCATCGGCGGCTTGGGCTACATCGGCGTCTTGAAGCCCAACGCCCGCATCACGCACCAGCCCTTGAGCCCCTCGAAGATCGAGAAGGCCCCGCCGGCGATCGTGAAGATCCCGGCCCACAGGGCCCAGGCGGGGAGGGCCTCGGCGAGCCGGGCCACGACCAGCCCGCCCCCGACCGCGGCGGTCAGGAGGCCCGCGATGATCCGGGCCACGCGGCCGCGGTTGTCGATATTGCATTGCATGAAAATCCAACCCTTGGCAGATCGAGAGCGAAATTCCGCATGCTGGATAATAGTCGGGACGGGCCGAAGCGGGACAGAGTGGGGCGAATCCGAAGGGGGACAGTCCCCTGCGGGGACAGTCCCCCGCATACCGACCCTTTCACGCCGGTGGACGGCCGGTATACTCCAGGATCAAGCGGTCCCCTCCCCCCGAGACCTTTCGCTTTTCATGTTTCGCAATCTGAGCATCACCGGCCTGCCCCTCTCCGGACGTCCCAGCGAGCTCATCGAGCTGGCCCTCTCGTTCGGCTTCGACGGGATGGACATCGACATCCTCGACCTTCAGAAGCAGGCCCAGGTCTACGGCGTGGAGCATGCCCGGCGGCTGATGGTCAGCGCCCGGCTCAAGAGCAGCCTCTTCCAGCTGCCCGTCCGGCTCGGGGGCGACGATGCCGCCTTCGCAGCCGATCTGGCCGAGCTGCCCGCCTGGCTGGAGCTGGCGGCGGCCAGCGAGTGCCCCCGGACGGTCGCCACGCTGGCGGCGGGCTCCGATGAGCATTCCTTCAAGGATTTCTTCGATCTGCACCGCACCCGGCTGCACACGATCGGCGACCTGCTCGCCCCCCACGGGATCATGCTCGGCCTGGCCATCCAGCCCGAGGCGGCCGCCCGGGCTGAACTCGCGAATCCCTTCATCCACACCCTCGAAGGCCTGATCGGCCTGGTGAGCGTGGCCCACGAGCGTGTTGGCGCGGTGGTCGATGCCTGGGCCCTGCACGTCACAGGCGAGCCGCTCGAGCTGGTCGCCAAGCTGCCGGCCGACCGGATCGTAGAGGTCCGGCTCTCCGACGCCCCGCGGGACACGCCCGCCGCGGAGCTCGCCAAGCCCGATCGGCTGATGCCGGGCGACACCGGGGTGATCCCGCTGGCGCCGTTGTTGCAGGCCGCCCAGGCCACCGGCTTCGACGGCCCTGCCACCCCCTGGGCCGACCGCTCCACGCTGGCGGGTCGGGGCCGCGAGAAGATCGTGCGGCTGGCCGGCGAGCGGATGGAGCAGGCCTGGCAGGAGGCCGGGCTGCCGATCCTGCCCCGCTGGTTCGCCCCCGTGGCCCGCGACCAGTTCGGCCGGCCGATCGAGGAACTCGAGGCCATGGCGGCTGAGATCGAGGCGGCCGCTCAGCCCGCCGCCAGCGGCTGAGCTCGGTCGGGCGGTCAGGCGCCCTCGCGGATCCAGGTGACCACCGGCTTGCCGCCGCCGGCCACCGCCGAGCCTTTGAGAAACTCGGCCACATACCGGAGCTGCTTGCCGGGCCGGTCGGGATCGCGGAAGGCATCGCCCTTCTGGAGGATCGGCAGCTGGTCGGGCATCGCGCCAAAGGCCCGCGTGCCGGCCGCCTGACAGGGATGCCAGCAGCCGATGCCGGCGGCATCGACCATGAAGAACTCAGGGTAGCAATGCCCCTCGACCCAGACGGTGCGGGCGGGAATGCCCTGCGACCGGGCGGGTAGTAGGTGTCGATGAAGCCGCTGACGCGGAAACCTGCCTTGAGGTAGACCAACAGGATTGGATTGGTAACCGGGGCTTCGGCCAGGAGAGTGCGCAGACCTTGCTGCCGGGCATAATCGACGGCGTGATTGACCAACTGGGTAGCAATGCCCCAGCGTCTGTAGTCCGGCCGGACAAAGACCTGGTCGATGTTGGCCGCGTGGCTCCACGGGCGCTCGCTCACGGCGGCAATACCGACCAACTCCCTACGGTCAAGGGCCAGGAGGAGCCCTCGATCTTTTTCCGTTGGGTAGTTCTGATAGCCTTCGTTCAAGTCACTGTACTGCTGCATCAGGCTTACGACCGACATCGCATCGGCTGGTGTTGCCGCGCGGTAGATGACGGCGCGTGCCCGCCGCCAGTCCCGGAGCGCCTGAAGGTGGGTGTGAAACGCAATCTGGTCGTCAGGCGGAACCTCAGCCGGGGCAAAGGTCC
>CAYRNG010000223.1:0-4154 GCA_964425395.1 uncultured Candidatus Kuenenia sp.
CGCCGGACGCTCGCTACCGGCATCCTGCCGTCCGCTCGCTCGATGGAAACCTCGCTTCGGCATCCTGCCTGCGCTTCGGTTTCCAACGCCGTCGAGATAGCACGGGCAACCCCTCCCGCGACCCGGATTCCTGAGACCTGCGGGTTGGCGATCCACACCGCAAGCCGCGCAGAGCACGGCCGCCCGGATGTGCGGCCGGCGGCCGGAGGGCCGCGAAGCCCGCCGGGGGCATGGATGCCCCGCCGGGCGTGTAGCCGGTTTCCAACGCCGTCGAGATAGCACGGGCAACCCCTCCCGCGACCCGCATTCCGTGGGGACGACGTTCTCTCCGCTGCAACGCACCGTCCCCCGGCTAGCGCCAGGGGGTTTCTATGTGCGTCGCGCGAGTCGCATAGAACCCCCGGCCGCGAGCCCGGGGACCCGATAGAAACCCCGGGCGCGAGCCCGGGGACGGTGGGCATGACAACCACCCCGCGATCCACACCGCAAAGCCAGCACGCAACGGCCACCCGAGCCCGCTGCGCGGATTCCGCCAGCGGGCTGAGCGAATCCGCTCCCCAGGTGCTTGGGTCGTCTCGCCTGCTGTGATACAACTCGTTGCTCGGAGGCGGGGGGCGATCCCGCCGTCTCCGCGAGTCTTCCCCAGCAGCAGGAGCCGTGACCATGCCCAGTGCCTCGGGTTCTCTCAGCCGCCGTCGCCTGCTCCGTGGCGGCCTGGCAGCCGGCGCGGCCGTTGCCGCTCCTACGATCATTCCCTCCTCGGCCCTCGGCCTCGATGGCGCTGTGCCGCCCAGCGAGCGGATCGTGGTGGGCGGGATCGGGATCGGCCGCCGCGGCGAATACGACCTCGGCTGCTTCCTCCAGCAGCCCGACGTGCAGTTTGCCGCCGTCTGCGACGTCAAGGAGGGCCGCCGCAACCACATCAAGGGCAAGATCGACAAGCACCACGGCACCACCGCCTGCTCGACCTATCGCGACTTCCGCGAACTGCTCGACCGCGACGACATCGACGCGGTCTTGATCGCTACCGGGCCCAACTGGCACGGCCTGATGGCGATGCTGGCGGCCCGGGCTGGCAAGGACGTCTACTGCGAGAAGCCCTGCACCAAGAACATCGCCGAGACGCTCATTCATCGTGACACGATGCACCGCTGCGGCACGGTCTTCCAGGCCGGCACCCAGCGGCGGAACCTGCCCCACTTCGCCTTCGCCTGCGAGCTGGCCCGCACCGGCCGGCTCGGCAAGCTCTCCCGGGTCTACGCCCATCCGCGCGGCATGAAGGCGGCGACGAGCGGCTGGCTGCCGGAGGAGCCGGCCCCCGACGCCAAGACCGATGACTGGGAGATGTACCTCGGGCCGGCCGCCTGGCGGCCCTTCCATGCTCGCACGCTGGCGGACGGCTTCAACTTCGAGAAGGGGGGCGGACTCGTCGGCGGCGGCGTGCTCGAGTGGGGCTCCCACTGCGTCGACCTTTGCCAGTGGGCCGTCAACGACCGGCCGCCGCCGGTGGAATACCTGCCGCCCAAAGACGACGAGCTCGTCTGCCGCTACGACAACGGCTGCGAGCTGGTGTTTCGCGAAAATGGCTGGATTCCGCTTGGCTCCTGCCCGGTGCGGTTCGAGGGGAGCGACGGCTGGGTCGAGGCGGGCGACAGCGGCAAGCTGGGGCTCTCCTCACCCGAACTCCTCGCCGGCCGCAAGGTGGAGGAGATCGGCGGCTACCCCGCCACCTTCCACGTCCGTGACTTCCTCGACTGCGTGAAGACCCGCGGCAAGCCCAAGGGCAATGCCGAGGCCGCCTGCAACGCCCACCTGGCCTGCCATGCCGCCGGGATCGCCATCTTCCTGGGCCGGCCCGTGCGGCTCGATCTCGAGACCCACCAGTTCATCGACGACGCCGCCGCCAACCGGCTCCGCTCGGAGGCACGGCGCGAGCCGTGGTACGCATGACCAGACGCATCACCCGACACCTCGTCGCCTCCGTCACTGGCCTGCTCCTGCTGGCCGCGGCGGCGATCGCGGCTGCCGCCCCGCCTACCGCCGCCTCCAGCGAGGCCGAACTCCTGGCCATCATTCAGGGCGATGCCTCGGAGGCCGACAAGGCTCTGGCCTGCAAGTTCGTGGCCATCAACGGCACCGCCGCGGCGGTGCCGGCGGTCGCGCCGCTGTTGGCCAATCCCCGGCTGGCCTCCTGGGCCCGGATCCCGCTCGAGGCGATCCCCGGCCCGGAGGCGTCGGCCGCCCTGCGGGAGGCGGCCGGCTCGCTCGACGGCCGGCTGCTGGCCGGGGTGCTCACCTCCGTGGGCGTCCGCGGTGACACGGCGGCCCTCCCCCTGCTGGCCGAGAAGATCACGGCGCGTGACCCCGAGGTGGCGGCCGCCGCGGCCTGGGCGCTCGGTCGGCTGGCCACGCCCGAGGCGGCTGCCGTGCTCGTCGGCGGCCTCGAGAAGGCAGGCTCGCCCGAGCGGCTCGACACGCTCGCCTCAGCGGCCGTGCTCTGTGCCGCCGGCCTCGAGGCGGCTGGCCGGGCCGACGACGCGGCTGCGGCATGCGAGGCGGTGCTGGCGGCCGACGTGTCGCCGCAGCGGCGGGCCGAGGCGATCCGCGGGGTGATCATCGCCCGAGGGGTGGCGGGCATTCCGCTCTTGGTCGAGACCCTCCGCTCCCCGACCAAGCGGCTGGCCAACATGGCGGTCTTCACCGCCCGCGACCTGGGCCGCGGCGCGGGCGACGACGCCGCGATCGCGGCCGCGGTTGACGAGGCCCTGCTGGCGGAGGTCGAGGCGGCCACGGCCGCCGGAATCGTCCCCCGGGCGGTCGTGCTGATTGACGTGCTGGCCGAGCGGGGGGCCGGGGCCGCGAGCGGGCCGCTGGTGGCGGGCCTCGCCCGGGCCGCGGCGTCGGCCAGCCCCAAGCCGATCCGGCTGGCGGCGATCGAGGCGCTCGGCCGAGCCGGCGACGCGGGCGTGGTGGGGCCTCTCTTGGCTGCGGCGGCCGACGAGGATCAGGGCATCGCCGACACCGCCCGGGCCGCGGTGTCCGCGGTCTCGGGGGCCGCCGTCGATCGCGAGATCGTCAGCCGGCTCGCCGGGGCTGATGCCTCGATGTTGCCGGCCCTCGTCGAGCTCGTCGGCCGGCGGCGGATCGACGCGGTCGCGGCCCTTCTGCCCCTGGCGGGTCATCCCGATGAGCAGGTCCGCCGGGCCACGCTCGTCGCCCTCGGGCCGACCGTGGATCTCGCCAACCTGGGCGTGCTCGTGACGGCTTCGACGGCGGCCACCAGTGACGCCGAACGTGAGCTGGCCCGCACGGCCCTCCGCGAGGCGAGCGTACGGATGGCCGACCGCGAAGGCTGTGCGGCCACGCTGGCCGCGGCCCTGGAGAAGGCTCCGGCCGAGGCGAAGGTGATGCTGCTCGACGTGATCGGCGAGGTCGGGGGCACGAAGGCCGTCGCGACGATGGCCGCCGCGGCCCGTTCGGGCGAGGCCGCCCTCGAAGACGCCGCCACGCGGCTGCTCGGCAAGTGGATGACGGCCGACGCGGCGCCGGTGCTGCTCGAACTGGCCACCGCGGAGCCGGCCGGCCGGTTCCAGACCCGGGCCCTCCGCGGCTACATCCGGATCGCGCGGCAGTTCGTGCTCCCCGACGACGAGCGGGCGGCGATGTGCCGCCGGGCCCTGGCCGCCGCCGGTGAGGATGCCGACCGCAAGGCGGTGCTCGAGATCCTGGTCCGGTATCCGAGCGCCGCCACGCTCGTGGTGGCCGAAGAGGCGGCGAAGCTGCCGGGCCTCGAGGCCGACGCGAACAAGGCCGCCGCCGAGATCCGCGGCAAGCTCGAGCCGGCCAAGAAGGCCGGCTGATGGGGAACTCTCGTAGCGGCAGGATTTCCTGGCGGGCAGGCGGAGCCTGGTATCCCGCCGGCCAGTTGACGCAGCCCCTTCCGTGGGTCGGGGTTGCCCGTGCCATCTCGCCGGACGCTCCCTGGGGGACTGTCCCCGTCACGGGGACTGTCCCCCTTTCGGCATCCTGCCTACGGCGACCGATCCGCTCCGCGGATCGGTGCCCGGCCTCCAGCTCGCTCGATGGAAACCGTCCTTCGGCATCCTGCCTCCGGACGGTTTCCAACGCCGTCGAGATAGCACGGGCAACCCCTC
>CAYRNG010000224.1:0-1837 GCA_964425395.1 uncultured Candidatus Kuenenia sp.
CCACCCCGCCGGCCAGTTGACGACGCCCCACGTAGCGGCGGGATTCCATCCCGCCGGCCAGTTGACGAAGCCCCACGTAGCGGCGGGATTCCATCCCGCCGGCCAGTTGACGAAGCCCTACGAGTGCCGCCGGTTCCAGTTGGCATCTTCCCGCTGTCCGTCGGGTTACCAGGCTCCGCCTGCCCGCCAGGAAAACCCGCGGCTACGTTGCCCTACTCCAGAAACGTCGTCTGGCAGGTCCGCTCGAGCGACCCGTCGAGGTCGCTGCCGGTGAGGATCGCCGAGGCCTTGCCGAGGCCCGAGCCGGGCAGGCGGTAGGAGACCTCGAAGGTCTGCCGGCCCCCGGGGGGAATCGACGACACCGACTCGAAGCTCACTCTGGCACTCTCCACGCGGACGCGGGAGGGAATCGGATCGCCCACCAGCCGGGCCCCCTCGGGCAGCAGCACCACCACGTCGAGCCGGCCGCTGGGCTCGGTGCCGCCATTGACAACGGTGCAGACCAGCGTGGTCGCATCGCCGGACCGCACGGGGTCGTCGAGGTCGGCCAGCGAGAGTCGGAGGCCCGATTCCGAGACGGACCGCCGCCGCGGCCGGGTGGCCGTGGCCGTAATCCCGACACAGGCATCGTCGGCGATCATCGAGCCGCCGGCGAGCCCGGAGAGCACCGCCCGCACGCAGCCGCGGGCGGGAGGCGAGTCGCGGAAGGTGCCGGCCGGAGCCTCGGCCCGGAGGTTGATCTGCCGCTCCTGGGCGCCCCCCGGCTCGATGGCGGGAATTGTCCAGGTGACCTTGGAGCCGGCCAGGTTGTAGCCGTCGGAGGCCTCCAAGGGACTGAGCGAATCGTCCCACGTGAATTCCAGGGTGGTCGGGGCCGAAGGGCCGGTGCCCTTGTTCTTGACAATCGCCACGTATCTGACGACGTCACCCGAGAGCACCTGGGCAGGGCCGGTGAGATCGAGAGCCAGGGCCGGCGCGGCCGGCGTGGCGGCTGCCAGCGGCACCGGCGCCGGGGCGGCCGCGGCCGTCGCGAGCGGTGCTGGCGTGGAGGGGGGCGGCGTCATCAGCGGAGGGGGCGTGGTCACGGCCGGCAGCGGCGCGTTGACCGTCGAGGGGGGCGCGGCCGGCGGCGGGGTGAAAGCGGCGTTGGGGGCCACCTCGACGCAGTGCTGTGCGCCGCCCAGGTTCTGCTGCGCCTGGTCGAGGATCGCCAGCCGGTGGCACTGCCGGCCGGCATCGATCAGGAGGAAGTCGAGCGTCAGCCGGCGGGCGGTGCCGGGGGCCAGGTCGATCGTGCCCTTCTGCTCGATCGGGCTGGTGGAGGCCTCGTGGTGGAATCCCGGGTCGAAGTAGTCGATCACCCGGAGCTGCTGCAGCGGCCGGCCTGAGCGATTGACCAGCTCCACCTCGAACGACACCCGGTCGCCCACGCGGCCCACCAGCGGGCCGGTGATCGAGACGAGCACCGGATCGTCGCCGCGGACCGGCCCGGCGGCGGCAGCGGCGAGCAGCCAGCAGGCGAGGCTGGCCAGAAGGAATCGTGACGGCATGAGACTGTTCTCCCGGGAGGCCCAGAGAGGGTAACACGGACAGTCGGAAAGGGGACAGTCCCCGGGGCACCGAAAGGGGACAGTCCCCGGGGCGGGGACAGTCCCCGGGGGTTCAGGTCGTCTCGGCCCGGTGGCGGACGATCTCCCCCTCCACCATGTAGATCACGTCCTCGGCGATGTTCGTGGCCATGTCGGCGATCCGCTCGATGTGCTTGGAGACCGAGTTGATCCGTAGCAGGCTCTCGGCGCTGGCGGGGTCGGCCATGATGCCCCGCATCCCCCGCCGC
>CAYRNG010000225.1:0-3894 GCA_964425395.1 uncultured Candidatus Kuenenia sp.
CGGCACGTCGGGCCGATTGAACGGCACCGCCCAGGCGTGTGAATCAGGACTCAAAACACGTAGCGGCGGGATTCCATCCCGCCGGCCAGTTGACGACGCGTTTCCAATGCAACCGTTATTCGTTTCGCAACGCCGCGCTGTCCGCGGGTAATACAGGCTATGCCTGCCCGCAGGGTCAACCCGCGGCTACGTTGCCAGTTGGCACGCAACGTAGCGGCGGGATTCCATCCCGCCGGCCAGTTGACGACGCGTTTCCAATACATCCGTCATTCGTTTCGCATCGCCGCGCTGTCCGCGGGTAGCACAGGCTATGCCTGCCCGCAGGGTCAACCCGCGGCTACGTTGCCGTCGGCCCGCGCCGCCGTCGCCCGCAAACCCGCGGCTACGTTGCCGTCGGCCCCCGCCTCCGCCACCACCGCGCTGCAGTCGCTCGTCACGATATCCATCAGCGTCTGGGCCGCCGTCTCCGGGTCGCTACCGGCGGCATTCTTCAACTCCGCCAGCCATCCCCGCACCGCGTCGAGCGGGCGGGCCGGCCGGTGGGCCCGAATCACCAGCGGATTGGCCGTCGCCTCCCGCCGCTCGTCTTCGAAAAACAGCTCTTCGTCGATCTTCTCGCCCGGTCGCAGCCCGCAGTAGTTGACCTCCAGCTCATCCGGCGGTACCTGCATCACAAACGCCAGGCTGTGCACGAGGTCGAGGATCTTGATCGGGTTGCCCATCTCGAGCACGTGGGCCCCGCCGCGGCCCGGCGGGCCCCCCGCCAGGAGCACCAGCTGCGCCGCCTCGTCGATCGTCATAAAGTAGCGGCGGACCGACGGGTGGGTGATCGTGATCGGCCGCCGCCTGGCCAGCTCCTCCTCGAAGATTGGCACGGCGCTGCCGCTCGAGCCGAGCACGTTGCCAAACCGGACCGCCACGAACCGCGTCTTGGCTGTCTCGCCGAAGGCCTGCAGAAACCGCTCGGCCACCAGCTTCGAGGCCCCCATGATGCTCGAGGGGTGGACCGCCTTGTCGGTCGAGAGGGCCACGAACGCCTCCACCCCGTGGGCGTCGGCCAGCTCGGCGAGGGTGGCGGTGGCCAGGGCGTTGTTTTCGATCGCCTCCACCGGGTGGGCCTCCATCAGCGGCACATGCTTGAAGGCCGCCGCATGGATCACCACCTGGGGGGCGTGCTCGGCAAGCAGCCGGTCGGTGCGGTCGATGTTGGAGATGTCGCAGAGGATCGCCTCCCGCCGCACCTCCGCCGCCTCCGGCCGCAGGGAAAGCTCGCGGTGGATGCTGAACAGGGCATGTTCCGACCGCTCCACCAGGATCAGCTTGGCCGGCTCGAACCGCATCACCTGCCGGCAGATCTCGCTGCCGATCGAGCCCCCCGCCCCGGTCACGAGCACCGTCTTGCCCGCCAGAAAGGGAAACACATTGGCATCGTGGTCGGCCAGGTTGGCCTGGGGCCGGGAGAGCAGGTCGCGAAGCTCGACGCCGCGAACCACGATCGGCTTGATCTGCCGGGGCGCGGGGCTCTGAGCGGTGAGCGGAGCGGCGGCGTTTTCGGCGATGCTCACCCGCACCCCGATCTCGCCGCAGGCGTCGCACAGGGCCCGCAGCCGGGAGCCGTAGATCGACCCCTCGCGGATCACGATCTCCTTCACACGGAGCCGCTCGGCACAGGCCGGCGCCATCGCCACCGGCCCGAGCACCCGGGCCCGGCCCACGCTCGCCCCGTAATGCTCGGGGTCGTCGTCGAGCAGCCCGGCCACGAAATACCGGTCGCTTCGCAGGTGGGCCAGGTCGAGGGCCAGCTGCCGGCCCGCCTCGGAGGCGTCGATCACGAGCACGCTCCGCTCCGTGCCCATCGTCGTGGCGGGCATCAGCTCCTCATACACGCTCCGGGCCACCGCCTGCATGCCCCCCACCGCCAGGATCGTGAACGACCAGTCGAGCAGGAGCACCGAGCGGGGGATCGGCAGCCAGCCCGGCACGTAATAGCTGAAGTAGTTGAAGGCCACGAGCACCAAAAGCGCGGTCGTGGAGGTGCGGATCAGGTTGTTGAGGTCGGTGAACCGGGCCGCCCGCCACGGGCGATGGCAGAGCCCGCGGCCGTAGAACACGGCCAGCTTGAGCACCAACACCACGCCGATCGTCCGGAGGATCAATTCCGCGTCGGACGGCTTGAAGAAGAGCTCGCCGCGGACGAAGAAGGCCGCCAGGTAGGTAAACTCGAAGATCACCGCCAACAGGGCCGTGACCACGATCGCCTCCCGGGTGGGGAGGCGGTTCTGCCACCAGGCCGAGAGCCAGGAGCGGGAAGGTGGATTGGGGATGGCGATCATGCAGTCAGGCGGCCGGGGTGGCTCAGATCCGTTCGAGGTCCACGTCTTCGAGTTCGATCGAGGCTCCCTGGTTCAGGAACCTCACCGCGACGATGAGCCTTTGGCTGCCCCGCCGCTTCTCGACCATTCCTTCCACGCCCCGCAGGGGGCCGCTCTTCACCCGCACCAGTTGCCCCGGCTCGATCCGGGCCTCGGGCGTGAGCGGCTGCTCGGTGTCGATGAGCCGCTTGATCGCCCGCAGGTCTGCGACAAGCATTCGCTCGTCGGGGATGGAAATCCAGCGGGCGATCGTGTTGGTGGCCAGGGCATCCCGCCGCTGCTCGTCGTCGACCGGAGCGAACACGTAGCCTGGGAAGAGTGGGACGTAGCTCTGCCGCACGCGGCCGCCGGCCGTGTGGAGCCGACGGGCCACGAGCGGACTATAGAAGGGGATTGCCGCGGCCTCGAGCTTCCGCATGAGGTCTTTCTCGCGGCGGGCCAGCGTGTAGAAGGCCAGCCAGCGGGCCTCGGGGGCCGCGTCCGCCTTGCCCAATGGATCGCTCTCGCCCCCAGCGAGGGGGCCGTCCAGCAGATCAGCCGGGAAAAGATCCCGTTGCTTGGGCAAGATGGGCATGGGAGGAGGTTTCGTCGTGAAGCCAAAATGAGTAGCCGGCTTGGCTGGCCTTCCCGCCGGGGGCGGCCCGCGCACACTCCGTTCCCGTGGGTGGCATCCCCAGATGATGCTCCCTGGTAAACCGGAAGTTCGCTCCGGCCCCAAGTTTACGGTCCCCCGGGGGGATTGTCTTGCCGCCTGTCAGCCCCTCGCCAGATTCTCACGGTTCCCCCAACTCCCCACCGGAAAGAAGGGCAAAGTCTATCGTCGGATCCTGCCGATAAATCCGATCGCAGTGACCCTACCGGTTGCAAGGAGCAGGCGATGACCAGCGGCAGACTCGAGAAAATCAGCGGCAATTCGCCGGCAGCCATCCCGGTGGCGAGCAGCCGGCTGGCCCTGCTTCTGGCCCTGGCCGGCTCCCTCGCGGCGGCCACCGGCTGCCAGACATTTGGCCGCCCCCAGCGGGCCACCACCCAGCAGGTGATGCTCGACGCCGACTGCCCGCCCACCGATCCCGGCCGGATGCCCGCCAAGGAGCTCGCCAAGATCACGCTCCCCCCCTATGTGATCGAGCCGCCCGACATCCTGCTCGTCGACGCACTCCGCGTGGTGCCCAAACCCCCCTTCCGGACCCAATCGTTCGACACCCTCCAGGTGATCGTCGAGGGCACGCTCCTCGACCAGCCGATCAACGGCCTCTACGTGGTCGAGCCGGGCGGGATGCTCGATCTCGGCCCCTCCTACGGGAAGGTGATGGTGGGCGGGCAGTCGCTGGAAGAGGCGCAAGACTCGGTGTTTCGCCACTTGAAGCGGGTGCTCCGCGACCCGCAGGTTTCGCTCACGCTCGCCCAGGCCGCCGGCCAGCAGCAGATCGCCGGCGAGCACCTCGTGGGCCCCGACGGCACGATCAACCTCGGCACCTACGGCACGGTCTACGTGACCGGCCTCACGCTCGACCAGGCCAAG
>CAYRNG010000226.1:0-1793 GCA_964425395.1 uncultured Candidatus Kuenenia sp.
CTCCGGCATTCAGCCGCGGGAATGGCGGAATTGGCAGACGCGCCAGGTTGAGGGCCTGGTGGTAGTAATACCGTGCAGGTTCAAGTCCTGTTTCCCGCATTGATCCCTTCTGATCCGAACCGCTTTGACTCGTTCGATCGCCTCGAGCCAGCCCCATGACTGACGAGCCCGAGGCCGCCGAGCCGACTGAGCCTTCTCCTTCGCCGGCAGATGCCGCGGGCGAAGAGGCCCCCAAGCGGCGGATTCCGATCGGTACCCAGCGGGCCGGTGTGAAGCCGCCGTCGCTGGCGCCGAAGTATCAATACGTCGCGCCGCTGATGCTGGGGCCGGCGACCGCTCCCAGCAGCGGGCCGGCTGATGCTCAGCCCGACGAAGCTCCACCCTCGCCGCCACCGGCCGACACGGCGGCCCCGCCGGCTGCGGCACCCGTGGCCGATGCCCCGGCCGGCCGCGGCGAAGGCCGGCCCCGCGGCGGCCGTGGCCGACGTCGCGACGGCGTCACGATGCCCGCGCCGTCTGACGTCCTGCCGCCGAGCAAGCGGGTGGCCGTGCCCAACCTGCGGGCCGGCCTCGACGACGACCTCGAGGCCGACTTCGCCGCGGCCGTCGAGGGCGTGGCGATTGACGACTTGCTCGAGGCCCAGGCCGCCATCAAGGCCGAGTCGCCGCTCGAGCCGGGCGCGCGGCTCACCGGCGTCGTGCTCGCGCTTGGAGCCGACACCGCCTTCATCGACCTCGGCGGCCGCCGCCAGGGGGCGATGAAGCTGGCCGGCTTCCTGGAGCGGGGCGAGGAGATCCCCGAGGTGGGCCAGCTGGTGGACGTGAGCGTCGGCGGCCGCAACGAGGAAGACAGCCTCTACGACGTGGCCCCGGCCAACCGTGCCGTGGCGGTCGAGGACTGGTCGCAGCTCGAGGCGGGCATGGTGGTCGAGGCCCGCGTGACCGCGGCCAACAAGGGGGGCTTGGAGTGCGAGGTGGCGGGGCTGCGGGGCTTCATGCCCGCGAGTCTCGTGAGCACCTGGCGGATCGAGAACCTCGAGGAGATGGTGGGCCAGACCCTCGAAAGCCTGGTGACGGAGATCGTGCCGGCGGCCCGGCGGCTGGTGCTCTCCCGCCGGGCGGTGATCGAGAAGCAGGCGGCCGAGGCCAAGGTCAAGCTGCTCGAAACGCTCGAGCCGGGCACCGAGCTCGACGGCATCGTGCGGAGCGTCCGCGACTTCGGCGCCTTCGTCGACATCGGCAGCGGTGTGGAGGGGCTGGTGCACGTCAGCGAGCTCTCCTGGGAACGGGTGGCCAATGCGGGCGACATCCTCCAGCCGGGGCAGAAGGTCCGCGTGGTCGTCAAGAAGGTCGATCGCCAGACCGGCAAGATCGGCCTCTCAGCCCGCGACTTGGTGGAGAGCCCCTGGAAGCGAGCGGCCGAAAAATATCACGTGGGGGCCACCGTCCGCGGCACGGTCAGCCGGATCGCCCAGTTCGGGGCGTTCGTGCGGCTCGAGCCGGGCGTCGAGGGGCTCGTGCACATTTCGGAACTGGCCACCCGGCGGATCCGGGCGGTGGCCGACGTCGTCAAGGAAGGAGAGCCGGTCGAGTGCCGCGTGCTCTCGATCGATCCTGAGGGCCAGAAACTCGCCCTCTCGATCAAGGCCCTGGCCCCGCCGCCGGCCGCGGCGGGCAGGCCGGCCGCCGACGAGCCAGAGCCCGAAGCCGAACCTGAGGCCCCGCCGCCGCCCCGGAAGCAGCGGACCACGCCGCTCAAGGGAGGCGTGGGCGGCACGTCGGACGGCGGCCGG
>CAYRNG010000227.1:0-7554 GCA_964425395.1 uncultured Candidatus Kuenenia sp.
GGGGGCGGGACGGGAGCGGTCGGGGGCGTGGGAGCGGTCGGCCGCGACGGCGTTGGCGCGGGGCCGAAGGGGTTGAGCTCGTCAGCGAAGGGGTCGTCAGCGACCACGCCCGGCTGAGCCAATCCGGTGGTGGGCATCGCGAGGCCCGCGCAGAGCGACAGGCCGAGCGCGAGGCCACAGGCCGTCGGCCAGAGTTTCGTTCGTCGGATTGCAGTCCGGATGATCACGATGCCATAAGCTCCTGGTTGTCAAGTATCGGGCCCGCCGCCGTCCCGAGCCGAGCGGCACCGGGGCGGGTCCATGCAATCGGCAGCGTCCGGGAAAACCCTGCCGGTCGTGCCGAGGATACCACCGGCCCAAGGGCCGTTCAGGCCCGGGCGGTCAGGAGGCCGCCGAGCCGCTCTTCGATGCCGGCCTGGATCCGGCCCGCGAACAGGCTGGCCATTCCCGGCACCTGCAGGCGGACCACGATCTCGGCCGGCTGGAGGTCGAGTTCGCTGCCGATCTGCATCCCCATCACGACCACGTCGAGAGCCAGCCGGTCTTCGTTCTCCCAGCGGGCCTCGATCTGACTCACCTTGTCGGCAAAGTCGGTCCGGGCCCGGTCGATCGCCACCTCCAGCCGCCGCCGCACCTCCGTCTTCTCGAGCCCATGGGGAACCCTCACTTCGAGCGACTTCACGGCACGGCATCTCCAGGGGGGATCGCGATCAACGGGCGGCACCGGCCCGATCGCCGGCGGCCCGCGAGAGCAGCATACCAAGGGCCCGCACCCGGCGCCCGTCGATCTGCCCCAGCCGGCCCCCCGCACAGGCGGCCGACCGGACCCCCACCACGTCGGCGCCGGCCCGCCAGGCGGCGGCCGCCTCCGCGGCCGAGAGCCGGCCAGCGACGACCAGGGCCAGCCCATGGGCATGGGCCATGGCCACCCAGCGATCGAGGTCGGCGGCCGAGGCCGCGGCAAAGAGCCTCGGCCCCCGCTTGTCGAACGTGTCCACGAGGAGCGTGGTGCCGCCAGCGGCGCCGGCGGCGGCGAGGATCGCTTCCGGTGGCGGAGCCTCGGCGACGCGGTAGTCGGCATAGGCCACCGCGACCGCCTCGATGCCCGCGGGCAGGGCCCCGGCAAGCATGGCAAACTCCCGTCGCCAGGCGGCGATCGACAGGCCGGCCGGCCCCGCCTTGACGGCCACCGGGCCTGTGGTGCCGGCCGGCAGCCGGGAAACGATCTCGGCCACGTGGCCCGCAATCCGTTCGGTCCCGGCGGCCAGTTCGCCGGCCGCGATCGTGACGGCCGCCCGGCCGGCCACGGCCCTAGTCACCGCTGCTGCTTCCGCTGCGTCGGCACAGCCGAGCGGCCCCCGGGCCGGCTCCTTGACGTCGATGATCGCCGCCCCCGCCGCAACGGCCACCTCCGCCTCGGCGGCCGAGCGGACGCTGACCAGGAGCCCCTGCCGCCAGGCGTGGTCGATCATCCGCCCGCTCCCGCGGCCAGTTCCCGCTTGGCTTCGATCAGCTTGGTTGCCACGCCCCGCACGGTCTCGGGCGAGAGCGGCTCGCACCACCGGCCATCCACCACGAGGTGGCCGTCCTCCCAGGTGCCCCAGGGGCGAAAGGTCTCCCGGGCCCGCCAGTCGGTGGCCCGCTCGGCCAGCCGCACGACGACCGTATTCACGCGGAATTTCGGCGGGGCATCCTCCTGCCCCGTGGGCTGGCCGGGCAGCGGCAGGGGCTCGGAGCCCCGGAAGATGCATTCCACCACGTCGAGCGGCACCCGCTGGGGGCCGGTGAGCGAGAGCCAGGCCTCGAGCGTGTCGCCGGCCCGGACCAGCCGGGGCCGGGCCGCCATCCAGAGCCCGTAGCCGCCCGCGGCCACGAGCAGGCAGGCCGCGGCCGCTGCGGCAGCAATGAAGGCCGCGGCCAGGCCCGCTGCGATCACCGCGGCGACGAGCGCGAGGCCGAGCAGCGTCGCCAGAGCGGCAACCGCCGCCGCCGGCCGCAGGTTGCCCCGCAGCCAGACCTCCCGCCGCATCTGCCCGCTTCCGTCGCTCACCGGCATGACTCCGCTTCCGCTCTCGGGCCATCTTGCATACGATTTCCGAACCTGCCCGCTGGGCAGTTTCCGTAGCCGCGGCCGTGGCTGCAATCGAACCGCCAGCCACGATCCTCCTGCACGGACGTCATGCACGACCTCCCGAGCCACTCCAGCCACGCCTCGACCGCGGAGAATTACGCCTCGACCCGCACCCGGGCCGGCATCGGCCTGGCCCTGGTGGCCTACCTGGCCGCGGTCCTCGCCGGCTGGCCTCAGCATGGTCGTGATTTGCTGGTCGAGGCACAAGCCGCCCACGCCGCCGCCGACCACGATGCGGAGCACCCTGCCGGCGAGCACGCCGACGGCCACCACGCCGCCGAAGAGCACCATGCCGCCCACCATCACGAGGCGGGCCCCGCCCCGCCAGTGGCGATGGTGTTTCCCTTCGCCCTGCTCCTGGCGGTGATCGCGATCTTGCCGCTGGTGCCGAGCCTGGCCCACTGGTGGGAGCATAACTCGAGCAAGTTTCTCGTGGCCTCGCTCCTGGCCGGCGTGACGCTCGCCTACTACCTGTTCTTTCATCCCCATGCGGTGGAGCTCCACTTCCCGGCCCACGACGTGGCCGAGGCGGCGGCCGCGGGCCCCTCCTGGGGGCTGGCCGGCACGGTCCTGGCCAACGCCCTCCTGGCCGAGTACGTGCCCTTCATTCTCCTTTTGTTCGCCCTCTACACGATCACCGGCGGCGTCCGGATCGAGGGCAACCTCCGGCCCACCCCGACGGTGAACGCCACCTTCATCGGGATCGGAGCCCTGGCGGCGAGCTTCATCGGCACAACCGGGGCGGCGATGCTCCTGATCCGGCCGCTCCTCGAGACCAACCGCCGGCGGCGGCACGTCGTCCACACGGCCGTGTTCTTCATCTTCCTGGTCTGCAACTGCGGCGGCTGCCTGCTGCCGATCGGCGACCCGCCGTTGTTCCTTGGCTACCTCCAGGGCGTCGACTTCCTGTGGACGATGTCGCTCTGGCGGGAATGGCTGTTCGTCAATACGGTCGTGCTGGCCATCTACTGGGCCTGGGACACCTTCCTCGCCTACCCCCGCGAGAGCGGCCGCGACCTGGCGAGCGATCTCACCAAGGCCAAGCGACTGGAGATCTCCGGGCTCTGGCCCAACGCCCCCCTGATGGCCGGCGTGATCGCGGCGGTGGCCCTGCTCGATCCCTCCAAGGAGATTCCCGGCACCGGCTGGCATCCCTGGATCTACCTCCGGGAGGCCTCGCTCCTGGCGCTGGTGGGCCTGTCGCTGGTGCTCGGCTCGACCGAGATCCGCCGCCGCAACGGCTTCACCTATTTCGCGATCCTCGAGGTGGCGGCCCTGTTCGTGGGGATCTTCATCTGCATGCAGCCGGCCCTGGCCCTGCTCAACGAGCGGGGGGCGGAATTGGGGATCAGCTCGCCGGCCGGCTTCTTCTGGGTGACCGGCGGCCTCTCGAGCGTGCTCGACAACGCCCCCACCTACCTCGTGTTCTTCAAGACCGCCCAGGCCTTGCCGGCGGCCGGGGCCACGATGGCGGGCGTGGAGGTGAGCCGGCTGGCCGCCATCAGCCTGGGGGCGGTGTTTCTCGGGGCCATGACCTACATCGGCAACGGCCCCAACTTCATGGTCAAGGCGATCGCCGAGCAGTCGGGAGTGCGGATGCCGAGCTTTTTCGGCTACGTGCTGTACAGTGGAGGCATTCTTCTGCCGGTGTTCGCCCTGGCGGCCTTCATCTTCCTGGTCTAGCCGTTTCGCAGCCTGCCGTCCCGCCCGTGAGCAAGCCCTCCAAAGCCCGCACCGACTTCGAGACGATCTCGACCGACTCCCAGTTTCGGGAACTCGTGGACCGGCTGGCCGACCAGCCATTCGTGGCCTTCGACACCGAGTTCGTCTCGGAGCACACCTACCGCAGTCAGCTCTGCCTCCTGCAGGTGGCGGCCCCGGGGGTGCTGGCGGTGGTCGATACCCTGGCCGTCCGCGAGATCGAGCCGTTCTGGCGGCTCCTGGCCGAGCCGGGCCGCAAGACGATCGTCCACGCCGGCCGCGAGGAGATGGGCTTCATCCTCCACGGCATCGGCGACCGGCCGGCCGACCTGTTCGACGTGCAGGTGGCCGCCGGGCTCGTGGACCACGACTACCCGGCGGGCTATGCGGCGATCGTGCGACGGTTTCTGGGGGTCCAGGCCTCCAAGGGAGAGACGCGAACCGACTGGCGGAAGCGGCCCCTCTCCGAGGCCCAGCTCGCCTACGCGGTGGACGACGTCCGGCACCTCGAGGTGCTCTGGACGAAGCTCGAAGGCAAGCTGGCGACGCTCGGCCGGACCGGCTGGATGGCCGAGGAGATGGCCAGCTGGCAGGACGACGTCGAGGAGTCGTTCGTCCGCAAGCGGTGGCGGCGGGTGGCCGGGCTGAGCGGGCTCTCCCGGCGGGAGATGGCCATCGCCCGGGAGCTCTGGTTCTGGCGGGATGCGGTGGCCGCCGAGCGAGACATGCCCCCCAAGCGGGTCCTCCGCGACGACCTGCTCGTCGAGATCTGCAAGCGGAAGACGGCCGACGAGCGGCAGATCGCGGCCGTCCGCGGCATGCAGCGATCCGACCTCAGGTACATCATGAAGGGGCTGGTGACGGCGGTCGAGCGGGGCCTCGACTGCTCGGAGGAGGAACTGCCCGGCAGCGAGCGGCACCGCACCCCGCCGGCCCAGCTGGCGATGCTCGGCCAGTTCATGGCCACGGCGGTAGCGGGGGTCTGCCGGCAGATGCAACTCGCCCCCGCGCTCGTGGGCACCTCCTCCGACATGCGTGATCTCCTGGCCTGGAAGCTCGGCTACGGCGACCCCGACCGCCGCCCGCTCCTGGCCGCCGGCTGGCGGACGGAGGTGGTGGGCGACCTGGTGGACGACCTCCTCGCCGGCCGCGCCTCGCTGCGGATCGGCGACATCCGCGCCCCCGACCCCCTCGTGATCGAGCGGCACAGCGGGTAGCGGTCGCGGGGGACTGTCCCCGCTTCGGGGACTGTCCCCTTTCCTGCCCTCGGGGACTGTCCCCGCTTCGGGGACTGTCCCCTTTCCTGCCCTGTGAGAGATCCCCGGGCTCGCGCCCGGGGTTTTTTGGGCTCGCGGAATTTCGGGGCCTCGGGCTAGGCTTTCTTCCATGCATACTTTCACCATGCGTTTCCGGGTGGCGGCGGCCGCGGGCCTCTGCCTGGCCTGCCTGCTTCGCCCGCTTCCGGCCGCCGGGCAGGCCCCGACTCTCGCGGAAATTGTCGCCCCGGCCGAGTCGCAGCCCGAGAATCCGCTCCTCGAACTGGCCACGCTCGAATACCGGCCGGTCGAGATGGTCAAGGGCCCGATCCGGCTGGTCGGTTCGAGCACCCTCGAGCAGGCAGCGGCCTTCTGGGCCGACGGCTTCATGCAGATTCATCCTCAGGCGGTCGTTTCGCTCGACCGCACAGGCACCGACTCCGGCTGGCAGGCGCTCGTCGCAGGCCAGGCCGACGTGGCCCTCCTCAGCCGGGCGTTCAGCGCCGAGGAGCTCGCAGCGGGCGAGCGGGAGGGCCGTCGCCCCGTCGTGATCGCCGTGGGCTTCGATCAGCTCGTCTGGATCGTGGCCGCGGGCAATCCGGTGGCGGCGCTGCCCTGGGAGGCGGCCACCGGCATCCTGCCGGCCGACGCCGGCCGCGAGCCCCCCCGCTGGTCGCTCTGGACCACGGCAGCCGAGCAGGCGGCCCTGCCGGTGCGGGTCCACGGCTCGCCCGCGGGCTCGGGCACCCGTCGCTACCTCGAGCGGCTGCTCGGCGGCGAGGCCGGCTGGCCGGCGGCGATCACGGACCACGATTCGATCACCAAGGTCGCCGAAGCCGTGGCCGCCGACCCCGGCGGCCTGGGCCTGGTGGGCACCGCGGCCGCCAATCGCGCGGGTCTCCGCAGCCTTCCCCTGGAGATCGCCCCGGGAGCCGTCGGCGAGGTGCCGGGCTCGGAGCGAGCGGCCGACTTCCGGCCGCTGTTCATCGCGGTGGCCCCGCCGGCGACGGGCGAGTGGCCGGCGGCCCTGCGGGAGTTCGTCGCCTACGTGCTGAGTTATCCCGGGCAGCTCGACCTCGCGAAGGACGCGCTGGTGCCGCTGGCCCGCGGCGAGATCCATGCCCAAAAGGAGCAGCTCGGATGGCCTGTGGAGCGATGACAGGCGGCCTGCGAAGGCTGGTTGCGGCTGCGGCAGTCGGGGCCGTGCTCTGGCCCGTGGGGCCGGCATGCGTGGCCTGGTCGCAGACCGGGATTGACGAGGCCCGCAGCCGCGAGTCGGTCTCCGACTGGGGGCCGAAGGGGGGCCAAGCCCAAGCCCAAGCCCGCTACCTGCCGCCGCCGCAGGCCCATCGGCCCGGGGCGTATCGGCTCGGCATCAACGTCCAGAATTCACCCGTCGGGGTCCAAGTCGTCAACGTGGCGCCGGGCTCGGTGGCCCAGGGGGCCGGGCTCGAGGCCGGCGACACGATCGTCTCGGTGGCGGGCTATCAGGTGGGCTTCGTGGGCGAGCGGCTGTTCGATCTCGGCGACGAGATCGCCCGGCGGATCGATCCCAGCGAAAGCGTCCTGTTGCTCGTCCGCAACGGCCGCACGGGGGGTCTCGTGAACGTGCCGGTGCGGTTCGCGGCGGCGGCCCGCACGGTCTCGGGCCGGCTGTTGGCCGACGCCCGCACCCGGCTGCCCCCCTCGGCGGTGATCGTCGTGCGGGTGCTCGACGTCACCTACCCGCAGTGGCAGAACGTGCCGGTGGTCCAGGGATCGCTCCCGGCCGGCGAGTTTCCGCTCACCTATCGGCTCGAGCTGCCGGTGCTGCCGGCCGGCCATCGCTACGCGATCGAGGCCCGGGCCGAGCACGGCGGCCTCGTGGTTCTGCAGACCGCCCAGCCGACGCCGCTCGTGGCGGTCGACCGCAGCCAGCAGGTCGATCTCGTGCTCGTCGGCCCGCCGGGGGCCGGGACCGCCGGCCCGAATCCGTCGCTCCAGCCCCGCGACCAGATCGACCAGTGGATCCGGGCTTACCTCGGCCGGCAGCCGCGGGCCTTCGAGACGGAGGTCTGGCTGGCGGAGCTGGCCCGCGGCCGTTCGCTCACCAACGTGCAGGCCGGCATCCTCAGCAGCTCCGAACTCTTCGAGCGGGCCGGCCGCAGCCCCGACCTCTACGTGGCCGAGGTCCACCGGCTCCTGACCAGCAGGCAGCCGACGCCGACGGAGTTCGCCGATCTCCGGGCCCGCTACAACCAAGCCCTCGGGATCCGCCTCCGGTTCGTGGAAGGGCTCCTCCAACAGCCCCGCTGAAGGTGTGGGCTCGCGGTAGGCAGTGAACGAAACGTAGCCGCGGGTTGACCCTGCACGTAGCCGCGGGTTTCCAACCCGTCGGACAGCGCGGCGTCGCCAACCGGACACGGCGGCACCGGAAACGCGTCGTCAACTGGCGGGGGGGATGGAACCCCGCCGCTACGTAGCCGC
>CAYRNG010000228.1:0-1892 GCA_964425395.1 uncultured Candidatus Kuenenia sp.
GGCGCTGTCGAGGGGCCCGCCCCCCCCCCGGCCCCCGCCCCCCCCGTTGCCGCGGCGGTTGTCGGGGATCGTGGCGGGGTTGCGAGCGTCGTCCTCGGGGATGCCGTGCTCGACCTTGCCGACGAGGTCGGCCCCCACGTCGGCCGCCTTGGTGAAGATGCCGCCGCCGACGCGGGCGAAGAGCGCCTGGGCGCTGGCCCCCATCCCGAAGCAGAGCATCGTGACGGTGATCTCCTCGAGCGAGAGGGGCGTGGCGAACAAGGGCACGATCCAATACAGGATCAAAAACCAGAGCATGATGTCGAGCAGGCCCAGGCCCACGACCGTCAGCCCCATCACCGCGCCCGAACGGAAGGCCACCTGGAGGCCGTCGTTGAGGCTCCGCTCGGCGCCGGCCGCCGTCCGGTTGCTGGCGAGCGTCGCGGTCTTCATCCCGAACCAGCCGGCCAGACCGGAGAAGAAGCCGCCGGAGATGAAGGCGAACGGCACCCAGGCGCTCTGCACCTTGAGCGCGAAGGCCATCACCGCCAGAAGCAGAAAGATGACCACGAAGAAGGCGGCCACCACCTTGTACTGCTGCTTGAGGTAGGCGTCGGCCCCGGTCCGCACGTAGCCGGCGATCTCGACCATCCGGGGCGTGCCGGGTGACTGGGCCTCCATCCACTTGAAGAAGTCCCAGGCCTTGTAGAGGGCGAGCACCGCGCCGGCCAGCCCGAGGAGCCAGAAGAATCCGAACGCTCCGAAGATCGATTCAGTCGTCGCCTCGTCGGCCGCCAGGGCGATCCCGGGGAGGCAGGCCGCGGCGCCGATCGCCAGGGCGGGAAGGAAGCGGTCGGGGCGTGTCACGGTGCGGGGAAACTCCAGGAGGATGGATGCGGTGAATGGTGGACTGAAAATTGGATGTTTGGCCGGGCAAACCGCGGCGTCGTTCCCCGGCACCGGGCCGAAGGGCAACGGCGAGCGGCGTGGTCGGAATTGAACCTTGCCCGCAAAACCCTGTCAAACCGCCGGCTTCCGCCGGCGGCCGGAACGCCTACTCGGCCGGCGGGGCATCGGCCTCCTCCAGCTCGCTCGGCGGGACGGTCACCATCGCGGCGAGCGAGTCTCCCTCGTCGAGCCGCATGATCCGGACCCCCTGGGTGTTCCGGCCCATCGGCCGGATTTCGGCCACGTTGACCCGCTGGATCTTGCCCCGGGCGGTCATCATCAGGACCTGGTCGCCATCCTGGACCGCCACCACACTGACCACCTGGCCGTTGCGGGCGGTCGTCTTGATGTCGCGAACGCCCTTGCCACCCCGATGCTGGGTGCGATACCGCATCCCGCTGGGGCCGTCGTCGCCGTCGTCGGCCGCCTCGCCGGCCTCGGCCGCCGGCTCCTCGCCCCCCTCCTCGCCCGGCGCCGGGCCGGTCAGGGGCGTGCCCGCGCCGAAGGGGGTCCGCTTGCCGTAGCCCTGCTCGCAGACCGTCAGGAGCGTGGCCTCCGGATCGGCCACCACCATTCCCACCAGCCGGTCGCCGGAACCGAGCTTGATGCCGCGGACGCCGCTGGTGTCGCGGCCCATCGGCCGGGCATCCGACTCGGGGAACCGAATCGCCATTCCCTTGGCGGTGGCAAGCACGAGCTCGTCGCCCGGCTTGGTGATCACGGCCCCGACGAGCTCGTCCCCCTCGCGGAGCTTGACGGCGATCAGCCCCTTGGTACGGCGGCGGCGATACTGCTCGAGGGCCGTCTTCTTGATCATCCCCCCGCGGGTCGCCAGAAGCAGGAACTGGTTCGGATCCTCGAAGCCTCCCACCGCCCGGCACTGGGCCACCTTCTCGCCGACCTCGAACTCGAGCAGGTTGACGAGGGCCCGGCCCCGGGCGTCGCGGGCCAGCTCCGGCAGCTCG
>CAYRNG010000229.1:0-6300 GCA_964425395.1 uncultured Candidatus Kuenenia sp.
CGTCATCGTGCAGACGACCACCGTGTCGATGAAGGGCTCGAGCAGCGACTATCCCGTCCAGGAGGGGATCGTGTCGCTGCTCGAGCCCTTCATCGACACGGTGGTCGTCTGCACGATGACGGCCCTGGTGATCGTAACCACCGGGATCTGCGACAACGAGGGCTGCCGGATGTTCGTCGAGCAGCAGCAGGGTGCGGCCCTCACCTCGGCGGCGATGGGGGGTGCGATCTCCTGGTTTCCAAAGGTCCTTGCCCTGGCGATCTTCCTGTTCTCCTACTCCACGATGATCTCCTGGAGCTACTACGGCGAGCGGTGCTGGACCTGGCTGTTCGGCGAGCGGGTCACGCTCCTCTACCGGCTCTTGTTCCTCTCGTTCACCTTCCTGGGCTCGGTCGTGACGGCCCAGAACGTCCTCGATTTCTCGGACCTGATGATCCTGGGGATGGCCTTCCCCAACGTGCTGGGCGTCGTGCTCCTCTCGGGCGTCGTGGCCCGGGCACTGGCCGATTACCGACAGGCCCTCGCCGACGGCACGGTCAGGCCGCGGGAGGGCTAGCCTCCGGTGGGCTCGGCCCAGGCGGCCACCGGCACGCAGCTGCAGAACAGGTTGCGGTCGCCGTGGACGTTGTCCACCCGACCCACCGGGGGCCAATACTTCCGCCGCCTGAGGTCGGCCACCGGAAAGGCAGCCTCCCCGCGGGCGTAGGGCCGCGGCCAGTCGTCGGCCGTCACGGCCGCGGCCGTGTGCGGGGCATGGACGAGCGGATTGTCGTCCCGCGGCCATTCGCCCCGCTCGATCCGACGGATCTCCTCCCGGATCGCGATCATCGCCTCGATGAACCGATCGAGCTCGGCCAGGCTCTCGCTCTCGGTCGGCTCCACCATCAGCGTGCCCGGCACCGGGAAGCTCAACGTCGGGGCGTGGAAGCCGTAGTCGATCAGTCGCTTGGCCACGTCCTCGGCCGTCACGCCCGAGGTCTCCTTGAGCGGCCTCAAGTCGAGGATGCACTCGTGGGCCACCCGGCCGCCGGGGCCGGAGTAGAGCGTGGGGTAGTGGTCGCCCAGCCGCACGCTCACGTAGTTGGCCGCCAGGATCGCCACGGCGGTCGCCTGCCGGAGGCCGTCGGGTCCCATCATCCGGCAGTACATCCAGGAGATCGGCAGCACCGCCGCGTTGCCGAGGGGAGCGGCGGAGACGGCCCCCACCGGCCGCTCCGGCAGGCCGCCGGTCGCATGGCCAGGCAGAAAGGGCACGAGATCCTCGACCACGCAGACCGGCCCCACGCCCGGGCCGCCGCCGCCGTGCGGGATGCAGAAGGTCTTGTGGAGGTTCAGGTGGCTGACGTCGCCCCCGAACTCGCCCGGTGCGGCCAGGCCCACCAGGGCGTTCATGTTTGCCCCGTCCACATACACCCGGCCCCCGTGGGCATGCACGATCTCGCACAGCCGGCGGACCTCCGTCTCGAACACGCCGTGGGTGCTCGGGTAGGTGATCATCACGGCCGCCAGCCGGTCGGGGTGGGCCTGGCACTTGGCCTCGAGGTCGGCCAGATCGACGTTGCCCTCGGCGTCGCAGCCGACCACGATCACCTGCATCCCGGCCATCTGGGCACTGGCGGGATTCGTGCCGTGGGCGGAGGCGGGGATCAGGCACAGGTCGCGGTGCCCCTGGCCGCGGGCCCGCTGCCAGGCCCGGATCGCGAGCAGGCCGGCGTATTCCCCCTGGCTGCCGGCATTGGGCTGGAGGCTGATGCCCGCGTAGCCGGTGGCAGCCTCGAGCCAGCCCACGAGCTGCTCCTCGAGCACCCGATAGCCCTCCCGCTGCTCGGCCGGCGCGAAGGGATGGATCGCGGCAAACTCGGGCCAGGTGATCGGGATCATCTCGCTGGTGGCGTTGAGCTTCATCGTGCAGCTGCCCAGCGGGATCATGCTCCGGTCGAGGGCCAGGTCGCGATCGGCGAGCTCCCGCAGATAGCGAAGCAGCGCCGTCTCGCTGCGGTGAGCGTGGAACACGGGGTGCTCGAGGAACGGGCTCGTCCGCCGCAGGGCCCCGGGCAACAGCGAGACCGCCGCCGCCTCGCAGGCGGCGAAATCCGGCACCGCCTGCCCCGGCTGGCCGCAGGCCTCCCAGAGCCGTACGACGTCGCCCGGCTCGGTCGTTTCGTCGAGGGCGATGCCGAGCCGGCCGGCGTCGAGCCGGCGGAGGTTCAGGCCCAGGTCACGGGCCCGGGCCAGGATCGCGGTGCCCCGGTCGCCGGCCGCGACGGTGAGCGTGTCGAAGGCGTGGGCATTGCACACGGCCAGGCCCAGCCGGCCGAACCCCTCGGCCAGCACGGCCGTCAGGCCGGCGATCCGGCGGGCGATCCGCTCGAGCCCGTCGGGCCCGTGGTAGACGGCATACATCGAGGCCACGACCGCCGGCAGCACCTGGGCGGTGCAGATATTGGAGGTGGCCTTCTCCCGGCGGATGTGCTGCTCCCGGGTCTGGAGGGCGAGCCGGTAGGCGGGCCGGCCGGCCGCATCGACGCTCACGCCCACGAGCCGGCCCGGCAGCGACCGCTTGAACTCGTCGCGGCAGGCGAAGAAGGCGGCATGCGGCCCGCCGCAGCCCATCGGCATCCCGAACCGCTGGGTCGAGCCGACCACGATGTCAGCCCCCCACTCCCCCGGCGGCACGAGCAGCGTCAAAGCCAGCGGATCGGCCGCCACGCAGAGGAGCGCCTGCCGGGCATGCACCTGCTCGGCCAGGTCCCGCCAGTCGGGCACCTCCCCGTCGGTGGCCGGATAGGCCACGAGCACGCCGAAGCACTCGCCCGCTGCGACCAGATCGCGGACGTCGCCCACGACGAGCTCGATTCCCAGCGGCTCGGCCCGCGTGGCGAGCACCTCGATCACCTGCGGGTGGCAGCGGTGATCGACGAGAAACCGCTGGCTTGCGGCCTGGGCCGAGCGGCGGGCGAGCGTCATCGCCTCGGCGGCGGCTGTCGCCTCGTCGAGCAGCGAGGCATTGGCGATCGGCATCCCGGTCAGGTCAGAGACCATCGTCTGGAAGTTGAGAATCGCCTCCATCCGGCCCTGGGAGATCTCGGCTTGGTAGGGCGTGTAGGCCGTGTACCAGGCCGGGTTCTCGAGCACGTTCCGGAGGATCACCGCCGGCGTCCGCGTGCCGTGGTAGCCCTGGCCGATGAAGCTCTTCACGACCGTGTTGCCCGCGGCGATGGCCCGCAGTTCCTCGAGCGCCGCCGCCTCCGAGACGGCCGGCGGGAGCCGCATTCCATCGCGGCGGCGGATGCCCGCGGGCACGATCTCGTCGATCAGGTCAGCGAGCGAGGCGGCGCCAATCGCCGCGAGCATCACCGCCTGGTCGGCGGGCCCGAGGCCGATGTGGCGGGAGGCGAAGTCAGCCGGCTCGGCCAGGCCGGCGGCCGGCAGCGGCGTGGCCAGGCCGTCGTGGAGATCGAGGCGACGGCGATTCGGGCGGACGCCGGCGGCGGTGGAGGCTGTCTCGGACACTGGGGGCTCCTTCCTCGGTTGGCGACGGCTCACGCCGTCACCCGGAACCCTGTTGTCCTGGAACCTGAGAGATTCGCCGTGGGCGAAGTGCCCGCGGGTTGCCCCTTCGGTGGGTGGAGGCCGTGCAGGCTCCCACCGCTCTCCAACAGAATATGGTCGTCAGTACTTTTGCCTGAGCGTTCGGCCTTCGGCGGCCCCTCGGGGAGGCTCTCTCCTGACGGGGAAAGTCTAGCCCCGCCGCCCGCTGCCGGCAATCTGCCCCGCTCCGCTGCCGCCCTATTCCGCTTCGAGCTGGCGGCGGGCCGCGGCGATTTGCTCGAGCTTGGCCGGGCCCACCTCGGGCCACTCGAGGCCGAGGTTTTTGATCGTGCCGGCGAGCACCGTCCCCACCACCGCCCGGCTGACCCACTTCTTGTCGGCCGGCACCACGTACCAGGGGGCGTGCTCCGTGCTCGTGGCCGCGATCGCCGCCTCGTAGGCCTTCATGTACTCGTCCCAGTGCCCCCGCTCGGACACGTCCGATGCTGAAAACTTCCAGTGCTTGGCGGGCTCGTCGATCCGGTCGAGGAACCGCTTCCGCTGCTCGTCCGGGGAGATGTTCAGGAAGAACTTCACGATCGCCGTACCGTTCCGGGCCAGGTGCCGCTCGAAGGCGTTGATGTCGTCGAACCGCTCTTCCCAGGTCCGCTTGCCGGCGGTGATCCCGGGGATCCGTTGGGCATCGAGAAGGTGCGGATGGACCCGCACGATCAACACCTCCTCGTAGTAGGAGCGGTTGAAGATCCCGATCCGGCCCCGCTCGGGCAGGGCCAGCATGCACCGCCAGAGGTAGGTGTGGTCGAGCTCCTTGGCGGAGGGATGCTTGAAGCTCGTGACGGTCACCCCCTGCGGGTTGACGCCGCTCATGACGTGCTTGATGGCCCCGTCCTTGCCGGCGGCATCCAGCGCCTGAAACACGACGAGCACACTCCAGGTGTCGGCTGCGTAGAGCAGCTCCTGGGTGGCCGCCAGTTCCTCCCGGCTGGCCTCGAGGATCTCCTTGGCCCGGCTCTTCCGCTTCTTCTCGGGGATCTCCTCGTCGCCCGCCCAGGCCGGGTCGTGGTCGGCGAGGCGAAACTTCTTGCCGGGCTTCACCCGGAAGAGCGAGTCAACGGTCTCAAAATCAATCGGCATGGGAAACTCCTTCCGTACCTACCGCTCGAACACGCCGTCGGCATCGAGGCGGTCGAGATCGAATGCGATCGTGGGCACCGGCGTTACCCCGGCTGTTCCGAACTCGAACCGCCCCCGGCCGGCGAGCGTCTGCCCCAGAGCGTAGGCCAGGATGGCGGCTGACGCGAGCGTCGCCGCGGCCACCAGCCAAGCCCGGGCCCGGGGCGACCAGCCGGCCCGCCGGGCAGCCCAGGCGATCGCCGGCAGCCACTGGATCGCATGGATCACCGCGCCGTGGGGAAACTTGGGCACGCCCGCCGCCCCATACCGCTCCGGGTCGAGCCCGGCCCAGACCACGGCGTGCACGAGCCCGCTGGCCAGGAGCACGAGGCCGACCAGCGCGAGCTGCCCCGCCCGCGGGTCGCGGTGCCACGGCAATCCTCGGGAATGGGCGGGTTCCATGCTCGTATCGTAGCCCGGCCTTCCTTGATGAGCCCGGCGAGACTCGCGGCCCGCCGGCCGCACCGACAGGCTGCCGTGCTCTGCGCGGTTGAACGTAGCCGCGGGTTTTCAACCCGACGGACAGCGGGGCGTTGCCAGCCGGAAACGGCGGCATCGGAAACGCGTCGCCGACTGGCCGGCGGGATACACAGGCTCTGCCTGCCCGCAGGGTCATCCCGCCGCTACGTGGCGGCTCCGCGGTCATGCGCCGACGAAAACTCCCATTGTTCCGCCGCGGCACACAGCCCGGCTCGAACCGGGTTGTGTTCGACATAGCGAACGATTCGCTCCAGTTCGGCGTCGCTCCGCACAACGTGATCGTATGACTCGGCCTGCCAGAAACGGCCCCGGCGACCCAGCAGCTGATTGCACATGTGAGCGGTGTGTCGCTTGAAGGCCATCGTGATCCTGAGCCGTTCCGAAGCTCCCGGCGCCTCCTGCGTGGCACGCGGCGCAAACACCCAGTGCACGTGACTCGGCATCACTGCGTAGGCGAAATTGTCATACCGGGCGCCGACTCCCCAGAGGATTGCTTCCTTGGCAACGGCAGCGAGTCGGGGATCCGCAAACCAGCGGACGGCCGGGCTCTCGTCGAGTCGGCGGTCGTATTCCACGAACAATCTTCCGGCCGCGGAGCCTGGAACGCTTGTCGCGGTCGAGCCGGCTCCGGTGGGAGAAGGAGCTTGTCGCCTGAGTGAGAGGCCGCCCCGGGCCGGCAAGCTGCCGGCCAGGCACATCGTCACGAAATAGGTGGCGTGGCTGACGTCCCAGTGCGGGAGGTTGCGGCGGTAGAAGTGGCCGTGCATGGGCGGGGCTTGCGGGAATAGTGTATTTGTGTTCAGTATAGGAAACTGGCGGCCGGTTGCAAGCCCCCGGAACCGGTGGCATCGGAAACGCGTCGCCAACTGGCCGGCGGGATGGACAGGCTCTGCCTGCCCGCAGGGTCATCCCGCCGCTACGTGACGCGCGGATTGACGTGGCGTAGCCGTGGGCGTCGCGGCGGACCCAACGGCCAACGTAGCCGCGGGTTTTTAACCCTGCGGGCAGCGCGGCGCGGCCGACCGGAACCGGCGGCATCGGAAACGCGTCGCCGACTGGCCGGCGGGATACAATCCCGCCGCTACGTGGGGCGGA
>CAYRNG010000230.1:0-1850 GCA_964425395.1 uncultured Candidatus Kuenenia sp.
CCGTGGGCCGGGGCCAGCCGGGTGTGGTTGGCCGCCCCCTCGTCGGCGAAGGCGAGGGCGGCCGGCAGCGGGTCGTGGACCACGAACCGCTCGGGGTCGGCGAACACCTGCCGGAGGACGGCCGTGGTGGCGGGCACCTCGAGCGAGCGGTGGAACTGGCTCACGAGGTTGGCGGGCGTCAAGTGCACCCGGCCGTCGGCCGTGTCGGCCGATGGGGAGACGGTGGCGGCGTTGGCCGCCCACATGCTCGACGTGCTCGAAGCCGCGGCCAAGAGGTCGGGAGCCTCCCGGGCCGCCCGAGCCAAGACCGTCGCGTTGTTGCCCGCGAAGCCGAGCTCCCGAAGCACTGGCACCAGCGGCCGCTCCTGGGGCGGCAGCACCCCCTGCGGCACACCGAGCTCATGGAGCAGCCGCATCTTGGCGAGCCCCTCGAGGGCCGCCCCCCGCGGGTCGCTGGGCTGGTGGCGGTGCTCTTGGGAGGCGAGGTTGCCCAGCCCCAGGCCGGCGTAGTGGTGGGTCGGGCCGACCAGCCCGTCGAAGTTCACCTCGAACGCGGCACGTCGCGGGCCCGCCATCGCCTGACTCTCCTCTACGCTGGAACCCTCATCATAGAAACCCCGGGCGCGAGCCCGGGGACGGTGGGTATGGCCACCACCCCGCCACCCACATAGAAACCCCGGGCGCTAGCCCGGGGATCGAAACCCAAGGCGCCAGCCCGGGGATCGACCCCCCCCGAAAAGCCGCCCCCCAAAAAACCCCCAACCGGCCTCTTGCAAGTCTCGTGCAGCATGCCTATACTGCGATCGTTTTGCATGTGGGAGGCGGCTTCGGCCGGCTCCCGTCCCCCCTTCAAGGGCCGCTCGTGACCGCGTGCTGATCCGGACCGCTTGATGCCGCCGCCCCTCCGGGCGGCGCTCGCCTCGAGCGGCTTTGTCGATCTTCTCTGCCGCGATCACCTTTCCTGCCGCTCCTGCCGCATCTCCTGCGGCGAGCATCCCGAGGCCGCCCCCGGCCTCCGCCAGGATCGCCCCTGAGACGCTTCGACGCCGGATTTTAGCCCGCGGCCCCGCCCGGCTCCCGTGTTTACGGCCAGTGGTTTCAGTGTTGACCCTTCCTGCTGCTCTTGGTGGAGACCGATTGATGCGTCGATTCCCGACTCTTTCCCGAGGCATGTTCGCGGCTACCCGGGCCGCGGGGCTGGCGGTCGCTCTAGGCATGTGGGCCGCGGTTATGAGCCCCGCTGCCGCCACGCCCTTCAACTACGTGGCCGGCCACGGCGACATCGGGCTCTCATACGACAGTCCGACGGACTCGCTGCGGATCTACCTCAATTTCGATTTCAATTCGGTCGTGCAGGACGCCAACGGCAATCAGCTCACGATGACCGAGCTCAACGCCCTGCAGAACCCCGCCGGGACGGCCGAGTGGTCCATGAACGATTTCCGGGTTGTGGTGCCGGCCTCGCAGCAGTTTGCCCGGGAGTCGGGGGCGAATTGGGACATTGTGGGCGTCGCGGCCGGTGAGCCGTACTGGGAGCTTCCTGACAGTGGTGGCTTGCCCGGCGTGCCCTTCTTCGGTTTCGAGCGACGGCCCGTCGATCTGGCGAACGCGACCTTCACGCTCGGCAACGTGATCTCAGCCCCGGCCGGCGGCGTGATCTCCGCCTGGCAGTACAACAACTCACTCGAACCCGACCTCGGCCCGAACCGCTACTGGTCCACCGCCACCGGATCGACGCCTTCCCCCAACGCCATCACGCTTGACCAGGGCCACCAGCACTACAACTTCGGGTTCTCGAAGCCGGGGCTCTACCAGTTCGAGATCATCGGCACGACCACGGAGGCCTTGGG
>CAYRNG010000231.1:0-1611 GCA_964425395.1 uncultured Candidatus Kuenenia sp.
GATGCTTGCCGCCGGCGGTTCCTTGGTCGGCCGGGCCGACGACGCGGCCTGGCTGCGGCAACGCGGCACGCTGCTCTTCAAGGACAGCTTCGACCGCGAAGAGGAGGGCAACCTGGCCGCGGCGATCGGCAACGGCTGGAACAGCGCCACGGCCAACCGCGTGCCCCAGATCAAGCAGGCCGACCTCGACGGCGGCGTGCTCAAGGTGACCAGTGCCGTCGAGGCCGGTCATCAGGCTCATATCCACCACGAGGCGGGATTCAGGGACGGCGGTGCGATCGTGCGGTTCAAGCTGCCGGGGGCGAGCAAGGCCGAGACCCTGACCGTCGGCTTCGTCGACCGGGAGACGCAGGGCATCCACGCCGGTCATCTCTGCTACACGATGATCTCGAGCGAGCCGGCCCGGATCCGGCTGGCCGACTACAAGACCGGAGTCATGAATCTTGAGCTTCGCCAGCGGCGGCAGAAATACCTCGACGCCCGGGAACCGCTGCCGGAGGATTTGGCGGCCCTGCTGGCGGCGAAGGAACGAAGTTTTCCCTGGGCGGCCGACCACGAGTGGCACGAGCTCGTGCTCGTCACCCAAGGGGACGAGATGCGGGTCTCGCTCGACGGCAGACTCGTCGGCAGCCACCGCTCGGAGGGCTTCGCCCATCCGGTCAAGCGCTGGTTCAGCCTGCTGATGAACCCCACCGCCTGGGTCGACGAGGTCGAGGTCTGGAAGGTCGAGTGACCCCCGCGCGGCCGCGGCCGGCATGGCCGCAGGGCCGGCGTGCGTGAATTCGAAGCAATTTGCCGCAATCCTGCAGGCTCGGAGAACCCTGTTCGGCAGTATGATGAGTTTCGACGGGGGAGGCGAGCTTCCCGACAGGCGGAGGTTATGGGCGAGCCTGTGAAGCCAGCCGGAAAGTGTTCTCCATGTTTGAGCGGACGGGGAGAGGAAGCATGACGACGCCGATCTGCGGGCATGTCTTTGACCGTGGTCTCGTGAAACTGCTGGCTGCCGCGATCCTCATGCTCGCGGTGCCGGCCGGGGCATTGGCCCAGACCAGCGGCACCTGGATCAACACGGCCGGCGGAACGTGGAACGTGGCGGGCAACTGGCAGTCCGGCGCGATCGCCAGCGGCGCCGGTGCGACCGCGGACTTTTCTACGCTCGACATCACCGGCACCCAGACGGTCACGCTCGACTCGGCCTACACGCTCGGCAGCCTGGCGTTTGGCGACACGGCGACGAGCAGTTCGGGCTCGTGGGTGATCTCAAACGGCGGCACGTCGGCCAACACGCTCACGCTCAACGCCGGCGGGGGCACGCCCACGATCACCGTCGCCAACATGGGCAGTGGCACCGCCACGATCGGGGCGAACCTGGTCGGGTCCCAGGGCTTCACGCTCAACGCGGCCGAAACCGTCAATCCGGGCACGCTCGTGCTGTCGGGGACGAGTTCGGTGTCGGGGACGATCGCGGTCGCGGCGGGCAGTTTGCTGCTCTCGAACACAGTGAGCACAGCCTACTCGGCCGGTACCTTCGAGCTCGCCAATGGCACGACGCTCCGGGTCGCGGCCAACAATCAGAACTTCAGCCGGCCGGTCGTGCTCGCCGGCGGCACG
>CAYRNG010000232.1:0-7976 GCA_964425395.1 uncultured Candidatus Kuenenia sp.
TTGGAGGATCTGCTCCGCCGGCTGGTGGCCCTGCCCGACGGCTTCCAGCCCCATCCCAAGATCCGCAAGTTTTTGGACGGCCGGCTCCAGATGGCCGCCGGCGAGCTGCCGCTCGACTGGTCGGCGGCCGAGGCCCTGGCCCTGGCCAGTCTGGCGGTGCAGGGGATCCGGGTCCGGTTCACCGGCCAGGACAGCCAGCGGGGCACCTTCAGCCATCGCCATGCCGTGATCCACGACGTGGTCAGCGACGAAACCTGGTGCGCCCTCGAGCACCTTGTGCCCGATCAGGCCCCGGTCGAGATCGCCAACAGTCCGCTCTCAGAGGCGGGCGTGCTGGGCTTCGAATACGGCTACAGCCTCGACTGCCCGGACGGCCTCGTGATGTGGGAGGCCCAGTTCGGCGACTTCATGAACGCCGCCCAGGTGGTGATCGACCAGTTCATCGTCAGCGCCGAGGACAAGTGGAACCGGCTCTCGGGGCTGGTGATGCTCCTGCCGCACGGCTTCGAGGGGCAGGGCCCCGAGCATTCGAGTGCTCGGCTGGAGCGGTTCCTGATGCTGGGTGCCAAGGACAACATCCAGGTGGTCCAGCCGACCACGCCGGCCCAGATGTTCCACTGTCTCCGCCGGCAGGTGCTCCGGGTCTGGCGGAAGCCGCTGGTGGTGATGACCCCGAAGAGCCTGCTCCGCAACCCGAGTTGTGTCTCGAGCCTCGAGGATCTCGCCACGGGTGAGTTTCAGCGGGTGATCCCCGACGCCTCGGCCACGCCGCCGGCCGACATCCGCCGGGTCTTGCTCTGCACCGGCAAGGTGGCCTACGAGCTCGAGAAGAAGCGGCAGGAGTTGGGCCGCCGCGACGTGGCGATCATCCGCATCGAGCAGCTCTATCCCTTGCCGCGCCGGCCTCTGGAGGCGGCCCTGGCCGGCTACCAGCCGGGCACGCCGGTGGTCTGGGTGCAGGAGGAGCCGGAAAACATGGGTGGCTGGCGGTTCCTGCGGATTCACCTCGGCGACAGGCTGGCCGGGCAGTTTCCCTTCTCGGGCGTCTGCCGGCAGAGCGCCGCCAGCCCCGCGACCGGTTCCAAGAAGAGCCACGACCTCGAGCAGGCCGAGCTGCTCACTGCCGCCTTCGAGACCTGACCGAAACCCCTGCTTCACCTTTCAGCGTCGTTTTCAGTCCCTTCCCACCCGCGACCCTCCTCCCCCACATGGCCATTGAACTCAAGGTTCCCGAAGTCGGCGAGTCGATCACCGAGGTGATGATCGGCACCTGGAAGAAAGGGGAGGGCGAGGGCGTCAAGATCGACGACGCGGTCGTCGAGATCGAGAGCGACAAGGCCACGGTCGAACTGCCCGCTCCCGCAGCCGGCACGATCACGAAGATCCTCAAGGCCAGCGGCGAGAAGGCGGTGGTCGGCGAGGTGATCGGCTACCTCGAGCCCGCCGGCGCGGCCGCCGGCACCCCGCCCGCTGCGGCTCCGCTGCCTCCAGCCCCGCCGGTCGTGGACGTCCGCCGGGGCGACGGCAAGACCACGATCGGCTCGGTGAAGCCGCCCGCGACCCCGGAGCCGCGGGTGATGCCCGCGGCCGCCCGGGTGCTCGGCGAGGCCGGCCTTTCGGCGGCCGGCGTGCCCGGCACGGGCCCCGGCGGCCGGGTCACCAAGCACGATGCCACCCGGGCCGTGGCGGCGGCTCCCGCCCCTGTGGCCCGGCCGGCGGCCCCCGCGGTGGCTCCGGCTCCCAGCCTGCCGGCCGTGGCCGGCGGCCGCGAGGAGCGGCTCCAGCTGATCAGCCCGATCCGGCGGAGGATCGCCGAGCGGCTCGTCGAAGCCCAGCAGCAGGCGGCCTTGCTCACGACCTTCAACGAGGTCGACATGCACGCCGTGATGGAGCTCCGCAAGAAGTTCAAGGATCTGTTCCAGGAGCGGTATGGGGTGAAGCTCGGCTTCATGTCGTTCTTCGTGCGGGCGGCGGTAGAGGCCCTCCGGGCGGTGCCCCAGGTGAACGCCGAGTATCGCGATCCCCACATCGTGTTTCGCGACTACTACGACGTCGGGATCGCCGTGGGGGGCGGCAAGGGCCTCGTGGTGCCCGTGCTTCGCAACGCCGAGCTGATGTCGTTTGCCCAGATCGAGATGGCGATCGGCGACTTCGCCCGCCGGGCGGGCGATAACAAGCTCAAGCTCGAGGAGCTCCAGGGGGGCACCTTCACGATCTCCAACGGCGGCGTCTATGGCTCGATGCTCTCGACGCCGATCATCAATCCGCCGCAGAGCGGGATCCTCGGCCTGCACTCGATCCAGGAGCGGCCGGTGGCGATCAATGGCCAGGTGGTGATCCGGCCGATGATGTACCTGGCGCTGACCTACGACCACCGGCTCGTCGACGGCCGCGAGGCGGTGACGTTCCTGAAGCGAATCAAGGACACGATCGAAGACCCGAGCCGGCTGATGCTGGAAGTGTGAGTGGAGGAAGGGCTCATCAGGATGTCGTGTGAATCACCGTCAACGGGACGGGGTTGCCCGTGCCATCTATTTTTACGCCCGGCGGGGCATCCATGCCCCCGGCGGGCTTCGCGGCCGCTGGCCGCCGGCCGCACCTCCGGGCGGCCGTGCTCTGCGCGTCTGGCGGAGTGGATCGTCAACCTGCAGGTTTCAGGAATCCAAGGTCGAGGAAGGGGTTGCCCGTGCCAATCGAGACGGCGTTGGAAACCGTCCGTAGGCAGGATGCCGAAGGATGGTTTCCATCGAGCGAGCGGAAGGCAGGATGCCGAGAGCGAGCGTCCGGCGAGATGGCACGGGCAACCCCTTGCGCAACGGTAGGCAGTCGCTTCTATGACCTATGACCTGATCGTGATCGGCGGCGGGCCCGGGGGCTATGTGGCGGCCATCCGGGCGGCCCAGGCGGGGCTTTCGGCGGCCGTCGTCGAGCGGGAGCCGCAGCTCGGCGGCACCTGCCTGCGGGTCGGCTGCATTCCTTCGAAGGCCCTGCTCGAATCGAGCCACAAGTATGAGGAGACGGCCCACGAGCTGGCGGCCCATGGCGTGCGGGTGGGGAGCGTGGCTCTCGACCTAGCCACGCTCATGAAGCGGAAAGACGACGTCGTTTCCACGCTCGCCAAGGGGATCGACGCCCTCATGAAGAAGCACAAGGTGGCCCGCTTCGCCGGCACCGGCCGGCTGGCCGGGCCGGGCCGGGTGACGGTGACCGCGGCCGATGGGAGCCTGACCCACCTCGAAAGCCCCCGGATCATCCTGGCGGTGGGCAGCCGGCCGGTCGTGCTCCCCGGGATCGAGGCCGACGGCGACCGGGTGGGCACGAGCACCGAGGCCCTCCGGTATCCCGAGGTGCCGGGCCACCTCGTGGTGATCGGCGGCGGCTACATCGGCCTCGAGCTGGGCAGCGTCTGGCGGCGGCTCGGTTCGCGGGTGACCGTCCTCGAATATGCCGACCGGATTCTCTTGGGCATCGACGGCGACATCGCCGCCGAGGCCCTCACGCTGTTTCGCAAGCAGGGGCTCGACATCCGGCTGGGGGTCAAGGTGACCGGGGCCCGGGCGGCGGGGGCCGGCTGCGTGGTCGAGATCGAGGGGGCCGAGCCGATTTCGTGCGACCGGGTGCTGGCCGCCACCGGCCGCCGCCCCGCCACCGACGACCTGGGCCTCGAGACCGTCGGCATCGAGCCCGACCGGCGGGGTTTCATCCCGGTGGACGGCCAGTTCCGGACCGCTGCCGCCGGCGTGTGGGCCATCGGCGACTGCATCCCGGGACCGATGCTGGCCCACAAGGCCGAGGAGGATGGCGTGGCCTGCGTCGACGCCATGACCGGCGGCTGGGCCCATGTCGATTACGACCTCGTGCCGGCGGTGGTGTTCACCCATCCCGAGATCGCCGCCGTGGGCAAGACCGAAGAACAGCTCACGGCCGAAGGGGTGGCCTTCAAGAAGGGGATCTTCCCGTTCCGGGCCAACGGCCGGGCCCGCACGCTCGGCGACACCACCGGCAAGGTGAAGGTCCTAGCCGATGCCACGACCGACCGGGTGCTGGGCGTGCACATCATCGGCCCGGAGGCGGGCAACCTCGTGGCCGAGGCGGCCACGGCGATGACCTTCGGGGCCACCGCCGAAGACATCGCCCGCGTCTGCCACGCCCATCCGACCCTGCCTGAGGCCCTCAAGGAGGCCGCCCTGGCCGTGGCCGGCAAGGCGATTCATGCCTAACGGCCGCCGTGGCCGGCCCTTGCCCAGAGAAACCCCGGGCGCAAGCCCGGGGACCCCATAGAAACCCCGGCCGCGAGCCCGGGGACGGTGGGTTGGAGCGCCGCCCGGCCTTCACCGCTGTCCGACCCCCTGCGCCTCGAGGTCAGTACCGAACCGCGAGGCCGGCGTCGGAGAAGAACGGGGCCGTGCCGTCGTTGAGTCCCCAGCCGACCCGCACGCCGAGCTCGAGGTTTTCCCGGATGATCAGGTGGGTGCCCGGGCTGAAGAAGGGGCGTGACGTGTTCTCGGCAAGTCCGGCGGTGTAGTTGCCGAACCACTCGGCGTGTACCTCCCAGCGGTCGGTGAGCGGCATCCGGAGCACCACCGAAGGGGTCCAGCGGCTGAACCAGTCGACCAGCCCTTCGGCATAGGCGTAGCGGATCGCCGCGTCGAGCCGCCACTCGGCCGGCAGTTCCCAGCCGGCCACGAACGTTGCCACCGGCGACGTGCCGAAGACATCTCCGTAGGCGGGCGTCGTGGCCTCGAGGATGAAGCAGCTTTCCGGCCGCCAGCCCTCCTGGGCGGAGGTGTTGACCTTGAGTCCGTAGAGGATGCTCGTCTCGTAGAGGGTCGAGCCGTCGAGCGTGCCCTCTCCGACTTCCACGCTCGTGACGACGTTGCCCTGGGAACCGACCCCGTAGTTGACGCCGAACCGCCATTCCAGCCAGTCGCTCGCCCCGATCCGCACGAGCCACTCTGGGTAATTGTTGGTCGGAGGGCCGGTGACGTTGTCGATGTAGACGTAGGAGGATTCCGACAGGATCCGGCCCGGGGCCACGGTGTGGGTGCAGGGGGTGAAGGCGTCGCGGTCGGTGCCGAGGTCGGCCCGCTCGGCCCGGGCAGGCAGGTCAGGCGGGCCCAGGAGGGTCGCCGCCAGCACCGGCCCGGTGAGCATGACGAGCGAGCGACGGTGATGGCTGGACGGGCGCACGCTGATCCCGGCGGCGAAACCTGGCGACGAAAGCTGGGGCGGGAAGCTGCCGTCCCGCCCCAGCCTTCGGCCTGCCGCCGCGACCCCCAGCGGCCTTTTCGGATCGATCGATAGCCCCGGGCCGGTTTACGAGGGCCGCCCGGCCTGCCATGCTTGCCCCGCTGACCCGCCCCGCCATCGAGGAGAGCCCCATGCCCCCTGCCGTCCCGTTCGAGGCGAGCCTGTCCCTCTTCGCCTGCCTGCTCGCCCTGTCGCTCGCCTCCGGAGGGCTATCCGTGGGGCCGGCAACGGCCGCCGAGGGCTGGCAGGAGCAGTTCGCCCGCGACGAGCGGCAGGCGGGCGGCGCGACGCTCCGCTATCGCCTCTTCACGCCCGACCCGGCGGCGGCCGGGGAAGCCAAGCTGCCCCTCGTGCTCTTCCTGCACGGGGCCGGGGAGCGGGGCGACGACAACGCCGCGCAGCTCAAGCACGGCGTGGTCGAGTTTCACCGCCGGCAGGCCGAGCATCGCTGCCTCGTGCTCGTGCCGCAGTGCCCGGCGGGGCGGAAGTGGGTGGAAGTGGACTGGGGCAAGGGTGGGGGCGCCGGCACCTTCCCGGCCGAGCCTTCCGAGCCACTCAAGCTCACCCTCGCGGTCCTGGACGACCTGATCGCCGCAGGCCGGGTCGATCCCGACCGCGTCGTTGTGACGGGCCTCTCGATGGGGGGCTACGGCACCTGGTATGCAGCGGGGATGCCCGGCTCGCGGTTCGCCGCCGCCGCACCAATCTGCGGGGGCGGCGATCCTGCATGGGCCGGGCGGTACGTGGGCCTGCCGGTCTGGGCCTTCCACGGCGACGCCGACAACGCCGTGCCCGTGGGCCGCAGCCGGGAGATGATCGCGGCGATCAAGGCCGCCGGCGGCGAGCCGAAGTACACCGAGTATCCCGGGGTCGGCCACGATTCCTGGACGCGGACCTACGCCGCCGACGCCTTCCACGAGTGGCTCTTCGCCCAGCGGCGGCCCTTGGCCGACTGAGTCCGATCTACGCCCCCTGCTCTGGCGCGTTCTCCAGTCTGTCCCTGCCAACATCCTCGACGACCGAGAAACCCTCGACTGTGAACCAGCGGGTGAACAGGTCGAAGTCCGCGGTGTCCGGCCACACCTTCTCGTCGGGCTGCCATCGCCCGAGTTCCCGTCTGAAGATTTCCTCGAACAGGTCCTCGACGACCTCCTCAACCTCCTCGGGAAAGTGACACGCGGGGATCAAGTAGACCGTTCTCTCGGCGACTTCCTTGTGCTCCTCGATCACGGCGTCTGTGACACCGCAGGTTTTGAGCCAGCCGTAGAAGGCGGGCTCATGGCCGATCACGACTGCACTCCGATTGACCATGGGCTCTGCCGGGGGGTTTGGGGACCGGCGTCATGCCCAAGGGCTCGCTTCTGCGCCCCGGAACCCTACCGCTCTGGACTGGCAAAGGAAACGAGAGCCGCAACGCAGCGGTGGCGGCCGGGAGCGACACTTCGAGCGACGCGGGCCTCCCCGACTCGCACCTCTGCCAAGGGGAGCCTCGCCGCTACGGCCGCTCCGACTCGCCCATCCGCTCCGCGATCAGATCAAGTTTCCCAGGCAGCGACACGACCGCCGAGATCACGTCGGTCGCCCCGAGGACGAACGCCTCCTCCTGGAGTCCGGTGCGCTCGTCGTCAAAGACCCAGCAGGAGCGGTCGAGTAAGTACGGGTAGAGGGTGAGGGCCGCCATCGGGAAGCGAATCCCAAAAGTTGGATTGGCAGGATAAATCCACCGCTCCCCAATCATATCCCCCTGGAAAAGGGCTATGTCACTCTTTTGGCGAACCAGCCCTTGCCCCGCTGCGTAGACTTCTCCTGCATCCGTCTGGAGCAGGTCGCCCCCCTGGGGCGGCCCGCCAACCTGCACCCGCAAGGTGGTAACGGCGACCCGCAAGGGGAACCGAGGATGCGCGTCGGAGCGATCCGGCGAACGCGGTAGACCCCAATAAAAAGGAGCATCACATGCCACTCGGCCGACTTTCCGCCCGCATCGATCCAGCCAACGCGGCCCATCACCTGTGGCTCAACAACGGCACCTGGTGGGTCCACTACACGCTGAATTTCGACTTCCGCACCCGCCGTGTCCGTCGCTCGCTCGAAACCTCGTCGCTGACCGAGGCGATCCGGAAGCGGGACGCCCTGTTCGAGCGGCTCGCCGCCGAGGGCGAGTGGGTGCCGGAGCGCGGCGAGGAGGCCGATATGCCGGCCGTGCTGCCGCTGCTCATCTCGGCCGCCTGAGCCCGAGCGATCCACCCCGCCACAGATGAACTCTGCGAGGAGATTAGCATGATTCTGAAACGTGAGAGCCACCGTGACCTGCCGAACGCCACGATCGAGGACGTCGTGCGAGCCGTGTACGCACTCGCCCGTCCGGACGGCCCTACTTATCTCGTCCTCGAAGATGGCGAGGATTCATATGCCCAGGCCGCTGGCACGGACGGCCGGTACGTCATCGAGAGCCGGACGATCTTCGGCGAGGGGTTCCAGCACTTCCGCGTCGCCCGTGACCTGGGCGGGGCGGATGCACCAGCAGTGATCCATTACCGCCAGCGGTGCGACAAGCACCCGCCGCGACGCTGCCCACTCAAGGTCCGGGAGTCCGAGGTCTCGACCTTCGCGGACGTCGAGCGGGCGTTGCTCACGTTCGCGGCCACCGGCAGACGCGACGCGACGCTGTTCTGGCGGGATGTCACGCCGGAGATGGTCAAGGACTTCGCGCGACGCCCCGATGACGA
>CAYRNG010000233.1:0-22862 GCA_964425395.1 uncultured Candidatus Kuenenia sp.
CTCCGGCATGAACTCCAGCCCTTTGGCCAGCTTGCGGATCCGCCGGCAGGTGGCCCAGTAGAGGTTTTCGACGGCCGACCGCTGGTCGAGCGGGAGATAGCCGCTGGCAAAGAGGTTCATGGCGGTGTCGAGGCACTGCTGGGCGTCGTGGAAGCTCTCCAGCAGGTTGCGGACGTTGATGTTCTGGTAGGTCTCGTAGAGGTCCAAGAGCGGCGGCTCGGCGTCGGCCGGGGGCTCGGCGACCTCGCTGGTGCCCCCCTGCTCCGAGACGCCGAGCACGCCGAAGATCAGCACGCTGTGGTAGGCCACCACGGCCCGGCCGCTCTCGGACACGATCGTGGGATGGGGCACCCCCGCCTCGTCGCAGGCGTTCTGGACGTGGTAGACGACGTCGTTGGCATATTCCTGGAGGCTGTAGTTGACGCTCGACTCGAAGTTGGTCTGCGAGCCGTCGTAATCGACGCCCAGGCCGCCTCCCACGTCGAGATACCGCAGGCCCGCCCCCCGCTTGACGAGCTCCGTGTAGATCCGCGAGGCCTCGTTGAGGGCTGACTTGATGTGGCGGATGTTGGTGATCTGGCTGCCCTGATGGAAGTGAAGCAACTGGAAGCAGTCCTCCATCCCCCGCTCGGCGAGCAGGTCGAGCCCCTTCACCAGCTCGCTGGCCGTGAGGCCGAACTTGCTCCGAAAGCCTCCCGAGCTCTGCCAGCGGCCGCTCCCCCGGGCCGCCAGCTTGACCCGCATCCCGATCCGCGGCCGCACGCCCACCTTCTCGGCATAGTCGAGGATCAGCTGAAGCTCCGAGAACCGCTCCACCACCGGGATGATGTGCCGGCCGATCTTCTGGGCCAGCATCGCCGTTTCGATGAATTCGGCATCCTTGAAGCCGTTGCAAATGATCGGCGTCTCGTTGTCGGCCAGGGCGATGACGGCCATCAACTCCGGCTTGCTGCCCGCCTCGAGGCCGAACTTGAAGGGCCGGCCGAAGCGGAGCACCTCCTCGACCACCTGCCGCTGCTGGTTGACCTTGATCGGATAGACGCAGCAGTAGTCGCCGTGGTAGCCGCTCTCCTTCATGGCGGCCGCAAAGGCCCCCTGGATCTCCCCCAGCCGGTGCTCGAGGATTTCGGCGAACCGGAGCAGGATCGGCAGGTCGATGCCCCGCACCTGGAGGCGGTCGATGAGGTGCTTGAGGTCGATGCTCCGGGTGGGATCCTTATGGGGATGCACGAGGAGGTGGCCGGAGGGGCCCACGGAAAAATAGCCATTGCCCCAGCGGGCCACCTCGTAGAGGTCGGCCGCATCGGCGGTGGTCCAGTGCTCGACGTCCAAATCGACGGTAGCCATCGAGATCCCTCGGGGTGGTGCGGCGGCGAAACCATCGCATGGGAGAAGTGTATCGCGTTGGCGGTGGAGGAACACGGCCAGTTGCCCGAGGCCAGCCCGCCGGCGGCGGCCTCAGACCCGGGTTCGCGACCAGCCCCGCGAACGGAAGATGACGAGCATCGCCAGGCCGCGGGCGGCGAGGTCGGCGGCCATGGCCAGCCAGGCGCCGGTCACCCCCAGGCCCCAGCCGGGCAGCGTGCCCAGGCCGCCCGGCAGGCTGACCGCCGGCCAGGCCAGAAAGACCGCCAGCGGCAGCCGGATCACGAGCAGGCCGAGGAAGTTCACCACCAGGGGCGGCCGGGTGGCCCCCGCGCCCCGAAGGCCGCCGGAGAGCACCATCAGGAGGGCCAAGGGGGGCTGCACGAAGGCCACGATCCAGACGAGCCGGGCCGCCAGGCGGGCCACCTCCGGCTGCCGGCCGGCCCCGCCGGTGAACCAGGCGGCCAGCGGCTCGGCCACCACCAGGAAGCCGAGCCCGGCCAGGGTCATCAGGGCCACGGCCGCTCCGGCGGCCAGGCCGACACTACGGCGGGCCCGCCGCTCGTCCCCCGCCCCCAAGAACTGGCCGGCCAGCGTGGCCGCCGCCACGCCAAAAGCGCTGCCCGGCAGGAAGGCGAGCGATTCGATCGTGATCGCCACCGTATGGGCTGCGGCATCGAGATCGCCGAGCCGGTTGACGATCCCCAGAAAGGTCAGGTGGCAGGCGGCATTGCCCAGGGCATCGGCCCCGGCCGGGCCCCCGACCCTGCCGATCCGGCGGAGCGGCTCCGCCCTGGGCCGCCAGTCGCTCGGCCTGGGCCGCAGCCCGCGGCTCCGCCTGGCCAGGAGGCCAAGCAGGCAGACCCCGCCGCAGGCATAACCCGCCACGGTGCCCCAGGCGAGCCCCTCCCAGCCGAGCGGCGGCAATCCCAGAGAACCGGTAGCCAGCAGGAAGCTGGCCGCCGCATTGACGAGATTGACCACCGACATGGCCACCAGCCCCCCGACCATGTCGCCCGCCCCCCGCAGCGCCGCCACCCCCACCTGGATCATCGCCAGGAGGGGCACGGCCGGGAGCACGATCGCCAGGTAGCGGACCGCCAGGTCGCTGCTCCCGGGCGGCAGCCCGAGCAGCGTCACGAACCATCTGCCGCCAGCGGCCGCCAGCACGAGAGAGACCGCCGCCAAGGCGGCGGCCACGAGCAGGCACTGGGCCGCGGCCCGCCGGGGGGCGGCTGGATCGGCCGCCCCCACGCCCCGGGCCACGAGCGCCGTGGCCGCCGCGGCCGGCATCACGAACAGCACCGGCAGGAAGGCGAGGCAGTAGGCCACCAGGCCGATCGCCGCCAGGGCCTCGGCATCGGTGAACAGGTTGCCCGCCAGCCACTTGTCGACGAAGCCGACGGCCAGGGCCAGAAACTGCTCGAGCAGCACCGGCGCGACCAGCACCACCAGCGGCCAGACCGTCCCCGGAAGGCGGGTGACCCCGCCGCCGGCGACCTCGTCGGACCGCGAAACCGCTCGCGTCAGGCGAACAGCTCCTTGATCACCTTGCCGGAGTTGGCGATCTTCATCGGCCGACCGTTCTTGGCCGTGAACGTCGTCTCCAACTTGATGCCGAGGGCCTTCAGGACGCTGGCCATCAGATCCTCGGAGGTATAGGCCTCGCCGACCACCTCGCGGCCGTCGGAGCTGGTCTCGCCCACCACCACACCCCGCTTGAAGCCGCCGCCGCCCACGACGACGCTCCAGCTGCGGGCCCAGTGATCGCGGCCGGCGCCGCCATTGATGTTCGGCGTGCGGCCGAACTCGCCCATCCACATCACGACCGTGTCGTCGAGCATTCCCCGGTCGGCAAGGTCGGAGATCAGGGCACTCATCGCCTGGTCCACTTCGGGCAGCTTCCGGTCGGCCAGCGTCGGGAAGATCCCGCCGTGGTTGTCCCAGCCGCCCAGATCGACCTCCACGAAGGGCACGCCCATCTCCACCAGCCGGCGGGCCATCAGGCAGCCCCGGCCAAAGCCGGTGTTGCCATACTTCTCCCGCACCTCGGCCGGCTCCTGCATCACCTTGAAGGCCTTCATCTGGTCGCTGGTCATCAGCTTGACCGTCTTGTCGAGGACCTTCATGTGGTCGTCGGCGGCGCCGCCACGGCCCTCGACGATGAACTTCTTCTCGATCGTGGCCAGCATCTCGAGCCGCTGGGCCAGCCGGGCCTTGTCGATGCCCATGTCGAGGTTGCGGACGTTGCCGTTGGAATCGACCACGAACGGCGCCCAAGTCATCCCCAGAAAGCCGGGGCCGACACTGCTGCCCCCCACCGACACGAAGGGGGGGATCTCGAGGTGCGGCACCTGGTCAATGAGCTCGTGGGCGATCACCGCACCGTAGCTGGGATGCTCGACGTTCGGATTGGGGACGTAGCCGGTGTGCATGTAGTATCGGCCCCGCATGTGATCCGCCTCGCGGGTGCTCATCGACCGCACGATCGCCATCTGGTGCATCTGCTTGGCCATCAGCGGCAGGTGCTCGCAGATCTGCACGCCATCGGCGGTCGTCGGGATCGGTCGGAAGGGGCCGCCCGTGGGGGCGCCCGGCTTCAGGTCCCACATGTCGATCGTGCTCGGGCCGCCCCCCATCCAGAGCAGGATCGCGGCCTTGTGCCGCTTCCGCATGTCGGTGGCCTGGGCGAGGATCGTGTTGGTGAAGGCGGTGGCCGGCGCCGCCAGGGCGGCAGCCCCGGCCAGGTGGCTCATGAAGTGCCGCCGGTTCATGCCCGCGGGCACGTCGAGCAGCGAGGGCATCCGGGGGGCGAACGACATGGCGAAACTCCTGCAAAAGGCGTTCATAGAGGGGCCAGGCGACCCCGAACTCGAGCAACTTATCGGCAATCGAAGCGTGGTTTATTCCCGGCCCGAAATCTAATGGTTGATGATGAACTCGTTGGAGTTCAAAACCGCCCACCAGACGTCCTGGAGGGCGGCGGCAACGTCTCCCTTGCGGGCAGCCAAGAGGGCGGTGGCCACCTGCCGCTCCTTGGCCGCGGGCACTCTGCCCAGGGCCGCCTTATAGAGGACGTCGATCTTCTGGGACGGCGACATCGAGCTGGTCGCCACCTTGTCGAGGAAGCCCCCCTTGCCGGTGCTCGTAGCCTGCTTGATGAGCTCGCCGTTGAACATCATCAGGGCCTGGGGGATCGAGCCGTTGAAGGTGGTGGAGTCGTCCCCCTCGTCGGTGCCGAAGGCGATGATGAACTGCGAGAGCCACTTGTCCTTCGTCTTGGCCGCGTCTTCCGTCCGGCTCGCCTGGTCGGCCTCGGTGGCGGTCAGGAGCGACTCGTAGAGCTGCTCGGCAAGCATCTGCCGGACGTAGAAGTGGGTGAACCGGGGCCGCTCGCCGAGCGACGGGTCGTCGGCCTTGTTGGCCGCGGTCTTCCGGCTCGAGAGCGCGTAGGGCTGGGAGAGCACGATCCAACGGGCCAGCTCCTTGAGGTCGAAGCTGTTCTCCCGGAACTGCTCGGCCAGCCCGTCGAGCAACTCGGGATGCGAGGGGGGATTATGATCGCCCAGATCGTCGACGGGCTTGGTGAACCCGTAGCCGAGGAAGTAGCCCCACATCCGGTTGACGATCGCCTTGGTGAAGGAGGGGCTGCCCTTGATGAGCTGGGCGAGCTCCTTGCGGCGGTTCACTCCGTAGGCCGTGCCGTCCGACATCGTTCCGGGCAGGTAGCCGCTCTTGGAGATCTCCGTGCCGTCGATGAACACGGGATAGGCCACCTTCATGATGCCGTTGCGGAGCTCGTAGTAGAGCTCGGCCTCTTCGGGATTGCCCCCCTCGCCGGCGAAGTCCTCGTCGATCAGCTCCACCCACTGCACGTCCCGGGTGCCGTCCCGCTTGCGGAGGGCCCGCGTCTGCCGGAAGAAGGCGTTCATCTCCCAGAACTGGTTCTGCTTGCCCTTGTTGAAGGGATGGTTGTGGCACTGGGTGCACTGCACCTGAAGGCCGAGAAACACCTGGGCGGTCTTGGCCGTCGCCTGGACGCCGTTCTCGACACCCATCTCCTCCATCTTGCCGCTCAGGAAGTTGGCGGCCCCGTTGAAGCCCGTCAGCCCCTGGCGATTGGCATTCACGCCGGTGGCGGTCACCAAATCATCCATGAACTTGTCGTAGGGAAGGTTCTTGGAGAAGGCCCGCCGCAGATACTGCCGCATGCCGGGCCGGCTGACCCGCTCGTTCTCCACGTCGCGGCCGATCAGGATCGTCGTCCAAACATCGGTAAAGTGCCGGGCATACTCGTCCACGTAATCGTCGCCCAGGAGCCGGGCCACGAGGTCGGCCTTCTTGGTGGGAGACGAGTCGGAGAGGAAGGCGTCGAGTTCCTTGAGCGTGGGCACCCTGCCGATGAGGTCGAGGTGCACCCGGCGGCACCACTCGCCGTCAGTGGCCGGGCCCGAGGGCTTGAGGCCGGCATCCTCCCAGACCGCCACGATCTGCTCGTTGATGAACTTGACCTGCGGAATACCGTAGTGCTCGGCCCCCCCGCGCTGGGCCCGGGCGACGGTGGGCAGCGTCAGGCCGGCCGCCAAGCCAACGGCAGACGCGAACACCAGCGACCCGGAAAACCGGACACGAGCGGCGGAGGGCATGGCGGGCTCCCGAACGGGGGGGTGGTGGATGCGAGACGCTCCCACGACCCCAGTCTATTCGGCTCGGCCCCCCGGGCCTATTCCCGCGGCGGCCCGGCGTTGCCCGGGCCGGGCCCGCGGCTCAGCCGCGGGCCTTTTCCAGGGCCGGCGACTGGGGCCGCCCGCCTGTCTCCGCCCCGACAAATTCCAGGATCGCCCGCTGGCCGGCATCGCCCAGACGGGGCTTCGCCAGCTTGAGGATCCGGGTGTAGCCCCCGGGCCGATCGGCGAATCGGGGGGCGATCACGTCGAACACGATCCGGGTCGCCTGCTTGTCGCCGAGCAGTTGGAGAACCCGCCGCCGGGCCTTGACGGCCGGGGCCATGGCCTGGGCCCAGGCCCGCCACTGGAGGCCCGACCGCCATTCCTTCCAGGCGGCGGTGCCCCGCTCGGCGGAGGTCGCGAAGGCGTCGGCCTTGCTCGCCGCCGCCAGGCCTCGCTTGGCGATGGTGATGCACCGCTCCACGACGGGCCGCACCTCCTTCGCCTTGGGGAGCGTGGTAACGATCCGGCCCTTGACCTTGGCCGCACCGGGCTCGCCGGGGTCGGTCTCCCGCTCGGTGAGCATCAGGGCGGACGCGAGGTTCCGCAGAAGCGCCCGCTGGTGTGAGGGGCTGCGGCCGAGCACCCGGCCCTTGCGACGATGACGCATGACAAGTCCTCGAGTTGCGGACCGCCCCGCGGGCGGCGGCCCCGTGAATCAGGTCTCGGCGGCCGCGGCCGCCTCCATGCCGAGCCGGAGCCCCAGCTCCTGGAGCTTCTCCTCGATCTCCTGGAGGGTGTTCTCCCCGAAGTTCCGCACCTCGAGCAACTCCTCCCGCGTGCGGGCGACCAGCTCGCGGATCGTGGTGATCCCCTCCTCGTGCAGGCAGTTGGCCGCCCGCCCGGAGAGCCGCAGGTCGGTGACGAGCATCCCCAGCCGGCTCTCGAGCGGCGCCTCGAGGGCGAACACGTCGGCCGCGGCCGGCAGCGGCACCTCGTCGCCCGGCTTCGTGTAGCCCACGAACGGGTTGAGGTGCTTGCGGAGGATCTTGGCCGCCTCGACGAGCGCCATCTCGGGCGTCACCGTCCCGTCGGTCCAGATCTCGAGGGTCAGCTTGTCGTAGTTGGTCTTCTGACCGACCCGGGTCTCCTCGACCTCGTACTTGACCCGGGTGACCGGGCTGAAGACGGCGTCGAGGGGAATGATTCCGATCTCCTGGGAGGTCTGACTCTGCTCGCTGGCCGGCACGTAGCCGCGGCCGTTCTCGACGACCATCTCCAGCTCGAACGGCACGTCGTCGGTGAGGGTCGCGAGCACCAGATCCTGGTTGACGACCTCGACCGCCTCGTCGGTCTGCACGTCGGCACCGGTGACGGGCCCCTTGGTGCTCTTCTCGACGCGGATCACGCGGGTGGAGTCGCTGTGATTCTTGACGACCAGGCTCTTGACGGCCAGGACGATGTCGGTGACGTCCTCCTGGACGCCCTTGATGGTCGTGAACTCGTGGAGCGAGCCGGCGATCTTGATCTGCGTGACGGCGCTGCCCTCCAGGCTGGAGAGCAGAACCCGCCGCAGGCTGTTGCCGACGGTGGTGCCGAAGCCCCGCTCGAAGGGCTCCGCCGTGAACTTGCCGTATGTGCCGGTCAGCGTGCCGGCATCGGCGACAACCGAACCGGGCAGCTCCAGACCCCGCCAACGAATATGCATGCGATGCTCCTCCGGGAACCTACTTGGAACACAACTCGATGATCAGGTTCGCCTGCACGGGCAGCGACACGTCGTCGGAACCCGGCAGCCGATCGACCCGGGCCTCGGGGATCGCCCCCTCGATCCGCGACAGAAAGTCGGGCACCTCGCGGCGGGATTCGGCCAGGGCGGCGTGCACCAGCTGCAGGCTCTTGGCCCGGTTCTTGACTCGCACCAGATCGCCCGCCTTGACGAGGTAGCTGGGGATGTCGAGCCGGCGACCGTTGACCGTGATGTGGCCGTGCATCACCATCTGCCGAGCCGCGGCCCGCGAGGCGGCGAACCCGAGCCGATGGACCACGTTGTCGAGCCGCCGCTCGAGGAGCGACATCAGCGCCTCGCCGGTGTTGCCCTTACCCCGGGCCGCCCGGGAGAAATAGGTGCGAAACTGCCGCTCGAGCACGCCGTAGTAGTGCTTGACCTTCTGCTTCTCCCGCAGCCGGAGGCCGTAGTCGGTCGGCTTGGGCCGCCGCTTCTGGATCACGCCGGGAGGCACGGGCCGCCGCTCGAAAGCGCACTTGGGGGTGTCGCAGCGGCTCCCCTTGAGGAACAGCTTGAGGCCGTCACGGCGACAGAGGCGGCAGACAGGTCCGGTGATGCGTCCCATGGATACGTGCTGGAGGTAAGGGGAGAGGCGAGGAGAGGGTAAAGGTGAGTGGGGTCAGACCCGCCGCTTCTTGGGTGGACGGCAGCCGTTGTGCGGAAGCGGGGTGATGTCTTCGATGCTGCGGACGTTCATCCCGGCGGCCTGGAGGGCCGTGATCGCGCTCTCGCGGCCGCTGCCCGGACCCTTGACGCGGACGTCGAGATCCTTGACGCCGAACTTGGCGGCCTTCTCGGCCGCCTGCTGGGCGGCCATCTGGCCGGCGAAGGGGGTGCCCTTGCGGCTCCCCTTGAACCCGCAGGTCCCGCCGCTGGCCCAGCAGAGGGTGTCGCCCCGGGCGTCGGTAATCGTGACGGTCGTGTTGTTGAAGCTCGCGACGATGTAGGCGATCCCCGACGTCACGCTCTTCTTCTTGGTTTTGGCTGCCTTCGACATGATGCAAACGTTCCTGGCTGATTCCTGCTGGGCTGGGGTGCTGACGGTCGGACTACTTCAGGTCCTTGACGCCCTTCTTGCCGGCCACGGTCTTCTTGGGGCCCTTGCGGGTCCGGGCGTTGGTCCGGGTCCGCTGGCCGCGAACCGGAAGCCCCCGGCGATGCCGCAGCCCCCGGTAGGTGGCGATGTCCTTGAGGCGGGACACATTCTGGGCCACCTGCCGGCGGAGCTGACCCTCGACCGTGTAGTCCTTGTCGAGCAGGGCCGCCAGCCGGGCGAGCTCGTCCTCGTGGAGGTCGCGGGCCGTCGCCAGCGGATCGATGCCGGCCTTGTGGCACAGCTCCCGGGCCACCCGCGGCCCGACCCCGTAGAGGTACTGGAGCGAGTAGACGGTCTTCTTCTCCGAAGGAATATCGACACCCATCAAGCGCGGCATGGCATGGTCCTAGGCGAGGCGGTCGCCCCGATGCGTTCCCAAACGAGACACGGTCCCCTCATCCCTGCCGCTGCTTGTGGCGGGGATCGGAGCAGACCACGAACACCACGCCGCGGCGCCGGACAATCTTGCACTTGTCGCACATGCGACGAACGCTGGCGCGAACCTTCATGGCGTCGAGCGTGACCGCAGAGGGCCACTCCTAGGAACCGTTTGAGAGCTGATCAAGGCGAGTCCCAGATCATAGGTCGCCCGGCAGGCGGTTCGCAAGGGGGTGGCGGAAAATCCGCGTCCGGAGCGAATCCCTCCCGCCGGCCGAGCGGGATCAGGCCGCCGAGCCGGCCTCGCCCACCATTTCCCCGGCGGCCGGGGGGGCGGTGAGGACCACCGGCCCGCCGTCGGTGATCGCCACCGTGTGCTCGAAGTGGGCGCTGGGCCGGCCGTCGATCGTGGATTGGGTCCAGTGGTCGGACAGGCTGCGGACCTTCTTGGAGCCCATGTTGACCATCGGCTCGACCGCGATCACGAGGCCCGGCTCGAGCTCGAAATCGTGCTTTCGCCGAAAGGCCGGGGGGCAGAAGTTGGGCACCTGCGGATCCTCGTGCATGGTCCGGCCGATGCCATGGCCGACGAAGTTTTCGACCACCGAAAAGCCGTGGTCGCGGACATAGGTGGCCATCTCGGCGGCCACATCGCTCCACCGGTTGCGGACGGCCATCAGCTCGATCGCCAGGGCCAGCACCCCCGAGGTGCAGTCGAGCAGCTTTTGGACCTCCGGCTCGACCTCCCCAACCGGATGCGTGAAGGCCGAGTCGCCGCACCAGCCGCCTACGCTGCAGCCGGTGTCGATGCTCACCACGTCGCCGCTCTTGAGCACCCGCGAACCGGGAATCCCATGGACGACCTCGTCGTTGACCGAGATGCAGCAGACCGCTGGAAAGGGCACCTTGCCCGGCACGCCCTTGAAGAGCGGCACCGCCTCATGGCGGGCAAAATGCTGTTCCACGGCCGCGTCGAGCTCACCGGTCGTCACCCCCGGCCGGACGAGCGAGGCGGCCAGCTGATGGGCGGCCCAGACGACCAGGCCGGCCCGCCGCATGAGCGCGATTTCTCGCGCGGATCTCAGATTCACCACGGGCAGTCCACCACCAAGCGGGTCTCCACAACCGCCCCGACCGTCGGAGCATCGTCCCCAGTATAGCCGTCCAGGAGGCCGCTGCAGGCGGCCTTCCTCCGGCGGTCGCGGCGGGGTAACTCAGCGGCGGCGGCGAAATCGCTCCACCGCCTGCCGGACCCGCTCGAAGATCTCGTCGGCCGTTCCCAGCCCGTCGATCGAGGCCAGCTTGCCCTGCCGGCCGTAGTAGTCGAGCAGGGGCGCGGTCTGGACCTCGAAGCTCGTGATCCGCTTGGCGAACACCTCGGGATCGTCATCGGCCCGCTGCCGGGCGAGCATCCGCCGGACGAGCTCGTCGCGGGGCACGGCCAACTCGATCACCCCGTCCACGCTCATCGCCTGCCGCTCGAGCAGGTCGTCGAGCGTCTCAGCCTGGGGGAGGGTCCGCGGAAAGCCGTCCAAGAGGCAGCCCTCGCGGCAATCGGGCTTGGCCAGCCGGCGGCTGACCATCCCCAGGATGATCGGATCGGGCACCAGCTGGCCGCCGCCCATCGCCCGGGCGGCCTCCTGGCCGATCGGGGTGCCCGCCCGGACCTCGGCCCGGAGCATCTCCCCCGTGGAGAGGTGGGGCACGCCGAGCAGCTCGACCAGCCGCTGGCATTGCGTTCCCTTGCCGGCCCCGGGAGGCCCGATGAGGATGATCCGCATGGCGGCAGTCGCTGGCTGAAAGAAGGGGCTGGAGGGGCTCCGGCACGACGGGCGACCGGCTGGGCGAGCCGGTCAGTTGCGTTCCAGCAGGCCGCTGTAGTTTCGCATCACGAGGTGGCTGTCGATCTTCTGGACGAGGTCGAAGACCACGCTCACCGCGATCAACAGCCCCGTGCCCCCATAAAAACTGGCGGCCTGGTAGGGAATTCCCAGGAACCCGGCCACGACGGTCGGAATCACGGCCACCAGGGCCAGGAAGCCCGCCCCGACGTAGGTGATCCGCTCCATCACCCGCTCCAGGTAGTCGGCCGTCCGCTTGCCGGGTCGGTAGCCTGGGATGAAGGCCCCGAAGTTCTTGAGGTTGTCCGCCATCTCCTTGGGATTGAAGGTGATCGCCGTCCAGAAGTAGCAAAAGAAGTAGATCAGCGCGATGTAAAAGATGTTGTAGAGATACGACTGGCCGCGGGTGAACGACTCGTAGAGCCCCTGCAAGATTCCACTCTGCGGGAAGCTGCGGGCCAGGTACTGAAACAGGAACTGGGGAAACAGCAACAGCGAGCTGGCGAAGATGATCGGCATCACCCCGGCCTGGTTGCCCCGCAGCGGCAGATACTGCCGGGTGCCGCCGTAGACCCGCCGGCCCCGGACGTGCTTGGCGCTCTGGGTCGGGATCCGCCGCTGCCCCTGGGTCATGAACACCACCCCGGCCACGACCCCCACGAACAGGGCCACGAGCACCGGGATCATCTCGACACCCAGCTTGCCGGTGCCGGCCCCGCCCCCCACTTCCCAGGAGGTGGCCCCGGCGAGCTCCAAGAGCGCCCCCGGCATGCCCGCCAGGATGCCGGCCATGATCAGGAGGCTGATCCCGTTGCCGATCCCGAACTCGTCGATCTGCTCGCCGAGCCACATCAGGAAGATCGTGCCGGCGGTCATCGTCATCACCGCTACGAACTGCCAAATGAACGGCAGCCGACCGTCCACCAGAAAGGCCTGCTGGACGAGCGACTGCTCCCGGCCCGGAGCAGCCAGGAAGGCGACGTAGGCCCAGCTCTGCACAAGGCAGATCAGCACGGTGGCGTACCGGGTGTATTCGTTGATCTTCTTGCGGCCGGCCTCCCCCTCCTTCTGGAGCCGCTCCAGCGGCGGCCAGACGGTGCCCAGGAGCTGGAAGATGATCGAGGCCGAGATGTAGGGCATGATCCCGAGACCGAAGATCGTGGCCTGTGAGAGCTGGCTGGCCGAGAAGACCGCCACTGTCCGGAGCAGCTCGCCCACCCCGCCGGCCTGCTTCGCGAAGGCCGACATCGCCTCGGCATCGATGATCGGCAGGGGCACCTGCCAGCCGACCCGATAGATCGCCAGCAGGCCGAGCGTGAGCAGGATCTTCTGCCGCAGTTCGGGGATCGTGAAGATGACGCGGATTTTTTCAAGCACGGAATGAACTCCTGGGGGCAGGCGACCGCTCGGCCGCATACCCTACCCGGCGGCCGGCTTTTTCCGCGACGCCTTTCCGATCTTCCGCTCGAGCGGGGCCGGACCGGGCAGCTCCGTGATGGTGCCGCCGGCGGCCAGGATCTTCTCCTTGGCCCGGCCGCTGAAGTGATGAGCCGAGACCTTGAGGGCCTTGGAAATCTCCCCATGGCCGAGAATCTTGAGGTCGTCCCAGACGCCCTTGAGCACGCCGGCGGCCCGGAGCGACTCCGGGGTCACCTCGCTGCCGGCAGCACAGACGGCGTCGAGTTCCTGCACGTTGATGCTCTTCACCGTCCGCCCGAAGGCGTTGTGGAAGCCCCGCTTGGGGATTCGGCGGATGATCGGCTGCCGCCCTCCTTCGAAGATGCCCGCGGCCGACCAGCCGGCCAGCTGACCCTGCCCCTTGTTGCCGCGGCCGGCGGTCTTGCCGCGGCCCGAGCCGGGGCCCCGGCCCACGCGGAGCCGCTTGCGGTTCTTGTGGATGCCCTTGTTGACGGAGTCGAGTTGCATGGTCGTGGAAATCCTTGGTGGGAGGCCGCCGCGGGGCCCGGGGGCCTCAGAGGCTCACGCCCCGGAGACGTTCGGTTTCGCCCTTGGTCCGCAGCTGCTTGAGGCCCTCGAGGGCCGCCTTGACGAGGTTGACGGGATTGGTGGAGCCGTGGGACTTGGTGAGCACGTCGCGGATGCCGGCCGACTCGCAGACCGCCCGGACGGCGGCCCCGGCGATGATACCCGTGCCGGGACCGGCCGGCAGCATGATCACCTTGGCGGTCTCGTAGACCCCCTCGACGCGGTGCGGGATCGTTCCCGCTTCGATCGGCACCTCGATCAGGTTCTTCATGCCGTCCTTGATCGCCTTCTCGACGGCCGGGGGCACCTCGTTGGCCTTGCCGTAGCCGCAGCCCACCTTGCCCTGGCCGTTGCCGACCACCACCAGGCCGGCAAAGCTGAACCGTCGGCCACCCTTGACCACGGTCGCGCAGCGCCTGACCTTGACGACCTTTTCGGCGAACTCGCCGGTCCGTGATTCTTTGCCGCTGGACACGGGTCTGTTTCTCCCTGGGACGTGTGCTGGGGGGTGGGGGTGGTTGAAAAGGGGCTCGCAGGCCGACTTAGAACTCCAGGCCGGCAGCCCGGGCGGCATCCGCCAGGGCGGCCACGCGGCCGTGATACTTGAAGCTGCCTCGGTCGAAGCAGACCTGCTTCACTCCGGCCGCTCGGGCCCGCTCGGCGACGGCCCGGCCGATCGCCTCGGCGGCCTGTTTGTTGCCGCCGAAGCCGACCGAGCCGCGGATCTCGCGGTCCACCGAACTGGCCGCCGCCAGCGTCTTGCCGGCGGCGTCGTTGATGACCTGGGCGTAGATGTGCTTCGCGGTGCGAAACACCGACAGCCGGGGCCGCTCGGCGGTGCCGCGGAGGGGCTTGCGAACCCGGCGGCGACGGCGAATCCGCTGGCGGAGGATGGTGCGGGCGTGGTCCATGGTCGTGAGGTTGAAAAGGTTGTGGAATGACTGACGGCCGGCGCCGCCCGGGAAATCGTCGGGGTTACTTCGTGACCGCCTTGCCCGCCTTGCGACGGACCTGCTCGTTTTCGTAACGGATGCCCTTGCCCTTGTAGGGTTCGGGCTTGCGGAGGGCCCGCACCTCGGCGGCAAACTGCCCCACCGCCTGCTTGTCGATGCCCTTGATCGAGACGTGGGTCTGGTCGGGGCAGGTCACGGTCAGCCCCTTGGGGATCGGCACCTGGAGCTCGTTGGCGAACCCGACGCGAAGCTGGAGGACATCCTTCTGGATGGCTGCCAGATAGCCGACGCCCACGATCTCGAGCTTCTTCTCGTAGCCCTTGGAGACCCCCTCGACCATGTTGGCCGCCAGGGCCCGCGTCAGGCCGTGCACCGAGCGGGCGATCCGCCCGTCGTCGCCGCGGGTGACCACGATCTGGCCGGCCGCTTCGTCCACGGCCACGGCGACCGCCGGATGGATCGCCTGGCGGAGCGCGCCCAGGGGGCCCTCCACCACCAGCGTGCCGGCGCTCACGGAGGCCTTGACGCCCTTGGGGAGCGGAACGGGATTTTTGCCGATTCGGGACATGGCTCGTGACCTTGGGGAACTACCACAACTCGCAGAGGACTTCGCCGCCGAGCTTCTTCTGGCGGGCTTCGCGATCGCTGACGACGCCGCTGGAGGTCGAGAGGATCGAGATCCCCATCCCGCCCAGCACCGGCTTGAGCCGGGCCGACCGGCTGAAGACCCGCCGCCCCGGCGAGCTCACCCGCCGGATGTTGCGAATCAGCCGCTCGCCGTTGGGTCCATATTTCAGCTCCAGCTGGAGCTGCGGCACCGGGGAGGCTTCCACCTCTCGCCAGTCCCAGATGAAGCCTTCGCGCTTGAGCACCTCCGCCAGGCCCCGCTTGACCTTCGAGGAGGGAACCTCGACGGTGGCGCGTTCGACGCGGACCGCATTGCGGATCCGGGTGAGCATGTCGGCGATGGGATCGGTCATCATGTCAGCTGAGCCCTCTTCTCGATTCCGGATTTACCAGCTCGCCTTTTTCACGCCGGGAATGCAGCCCGTATCCGCCAGCTTGCGGAAGCAGATCCGGCAGATGCCGAACTTGCGATACACCGCCCGCGGTCGGCCGCAGAGCATGCACCGTCGGACGAGCCGGGTGGAAAACTTCGGCGGCCGCTGGGCGGCCGCGATCTTCGATTTGCTTGCCATGGTCGGTGGTCTGCCTGCTCTTCCCTTCGGTTCGCGCCGCTACGCCGCGGCGTCGCCCTCGCCCTGCTTCTTGAGAGGCAGCCCCATGGCCACCAGAAACTCCCGCGCGTCGTCGTCCGTCCGGGCCGTCGTCACGAACGTGATGTTCATCCCTTGGGGACGCGTGTATCGGTCGGGGTTGATCTCCGGGAACACCATCTGCTCCGAGAGCCCCAGGCTGTAGTTGCCGTGGCCGTCGAAGGCCGTGGCCGAGAGGCCGCGGAAGTCGCGGACCCGCGGCAGGGCCACCGCCACCAGCCGGTCGAAAAACTCGTACATCCGCCGGCCGCGGAGGGTCACCTTGCAGCCGATGGGGAGGTTTTCCCGGAGCTTGAAGCCGGCGACGGCCGCCTTGGAGAGCGTGGCGATCGGCTTCTGGCCGGCGATCTGGCCAAGGGCCCCGAGGGCCTCGTCGAGATACTTCTTCTCCGTGGTGGCCGCCCCCACGCCCATGCTGACCACGATCTTCTCGAGGCGGGGAATGGCATGGGGGTTGGTGCGGCCAAGCTTCTCCTCGAGGAGCGGCCGGACGGTGGTGAGGTAATGCTCGAGCAGCCGGGGCGTCTCCGCCGGCTCGACTGCCACTGCTGCCTTGGTTTTCTTGGCCATCGGGATCGATTCCTACGCTTGGTGCCTTGTCTATCTCGCCCAGTCAGCCGGCCGCCTTGGCCCGCGGCCGGTGGAGCACGCCATGCTCCGCCCCGCAGGCCCTGCAAAACCGCACCTTCGAGCCGTCCGCCGCAAGCCGGGCGCCGAGCCGCGTCGCCTTGCCGCAGGCCGAGCAGACGAACAGCACGTTGGAGGCGTCGATCGGCATCTCCTTGCTGAGCCGCCCCCCCTGGGGGTTCTTCTGGCTGCGGCGGATGTGCCGATAAACGCGGTTCACGCCCTCCACGACCAGCCGGCCGGTGCGGCCGGGCCGCCCCCCGGGACGGGCCGGGTGCACGGCCAAGACCTTGGCCCGGGTGCCCCGGTCGTTGCCGGTCTTCACCTCGACGGTGTCTCCAGACTTGATCAGCATCAGACCACCTCGCTCGCCAGGCTGACGATCTTCATGAAGTTGCGGTCCCGCAGCTCGCGGGCCACCGCCCCGAAGATTCGGGTGCCCTTGGGATTCTTGTCGTTGTCGATGATCACGCAGGCGTTGGAGTCGAACCGCACGTAGCTGCCGTCCTCCCGCCGGGTCGCCTTCTTGCAGCGGACGATGACCGCCTTGACGACCGCCTTCTTCTTGACGTCGCTGCCGGGGATCACGCTCTTGACGCTGCACACGATGACGTCTCCCAGGCCGGCGGTCCGTTTGCGGCTCCCGCCCAGCACCTTGAAGCACATCACTTCCTTCGCGCCGGTATTGTCCGCGACGGCCAGTCGCGTCTGCATCTGAATCATGTCTGCTGCCCTTGTGCGGCTCCGTCAGCGCCTTCTTCGTCGGTGCCGGTCGCGACGGCCTCCTCGGCCCGGGCCGCCGTCTCCTTGAGTTGCGTGGCCCGCGCGCCGCTGCGGAGCGAGGCCAGATCGACCGCGGTGCTCTTGGCGACGACCCGCACGAGCTCCCACCGCTTGGTCTTGCTCCGCGGCCGGCACTCGATGATTTCCACCAGGTCGCCAGGGGCCGACTCCTCCTTCTCGTCGTGCACGTGGCAGACCGTCCGGCGGTGCAGGATCCGGCCATACTTCGGATGGCGGACGATCCGGGGAACCTCCACCCGCCGCGTCTTCTCCGCCGCGGCGCTCGTCACCGTTCCTGTTTCCACTCGCTTGGGCATCGTCGTGTTTCCTGTGTTCTGACTCGTCGCCTTCAGGCCCCTGCCGCTCCGGCCACCTCGGCCCCCGGCCGGGCCGCGGCCCGCTCGGCCAGGATCGTCTGGCAGCGGGCGATCGTCTTGCGGTGCTTCCGCATTTCGGTCGGGGCCGCCAGCTTCTCCGTCTGGGCCTGAATCCGGAGCCGGAAGAGCGACTCGGCCGCATCCTTCCAGACGAGCCGGATCTGCTCGTCGGCCATCTCTCTGAGTTCTTTCGCCTTGTTCATCGCTGCTGCCTCGCCTCTTACATCGCTCGCCGCTTCACGAACCGCACCCGGATCGGCATCTTGTGGGCCAGCCGGGCCATGCAGACCCGGGCCGCGTCCTCCGGCACCCCGCCGATTTCGTAGAGGATCATGCCCGGCTTCACGACCGCCGCCCAGAATTCCGGCTCCCCCTTGCCCTTTCCCATCCGGGTCTCGAGCGGGATCGAGGTGACCGACTTGTGGGGAAAGGCGCGGACGTAGAGCCGCCCCTCCGTGCGGAGGTATTGCTGAGCCGCGATCCGGCCGGCCTCGATGGTCGCTGCGGGGAGCCAGCCCGGCTGCTCGGCCTGGAGGCCGAAGTCGCCGAACACGACCCGATTCCCGCGGGAGGCGTCACCTCTTATACGACCTCTTTGGCTTTTTCGGTGCTTCACCCGCTTGGGCATCAGCGCCATCGCCATCCTCCTCGTACATGCCTTGGTTGACCCACACCTGAATCCCGATGTTGCCCTGCGCCGTGGGAGCCTCGCAGAACCCGTAGTCGATTTTGGCCCGCAGCGTGGAGAGCGGCATCGCCCCGGCGATCGCCTTCTCGCACCGCGACATCTCCGCCCCGCCGAGCCGCCCGGAGAGCTGAATCTTCACTCCCTTGGCGCCGGCGTCCATCGTCGTGTCGAGGGCCCGCTTGAGCGTCCGGCGGAAGGCCGCCCGCTTGGAGAGCTGGTCGGCGATGTCCTCAGCCACCAGCTGGGCCTGGATCTCGGGCCGCGAGACCTCCTCGACCTTGAGGTTCACCCGCCGGCCAAGCAGTTCCTGGAGCTCGTCCTGGAGCCGATCCACCTCCTGCCCCTTGCGGCCGATGATCACGCCCGGCCGGGCCGAATGGAGGATCACCTTGACCTCGTCGCGGGTCCGCTCGATCTCCACCTTGGGGATCGCCGCCGCCCGATACTTGGTCTTGAGAAACTTCCGCACCTTGAAGTCCTCGAGGAGGAGCGTGCGAAACTCCTTCTTGGAGGCGTACCAGCGGCTCTTCCAGGGCTCGGTGACGCCCGTGCGGAACCCGGTGGGATGTACTTTTTGGCCCATGTCTGCCTGCCCTTACTCCGCCCCGCCGTCCGCCACGGGGGCGGGGGCGTCGAGCGCGACCTTGATGTGCGACATCCGCCGCTTGATTTCAAACGCCATCCCGCGGGCCCGGGGGCGGACCCGCTTGAACATCGGCCCCGGATCGACCCGGGCATCGACCACCACCAAGTCGTCGATCCCGACGGCCTGCTGGTTCTCGGCATTGCCCAGGGCGCTCTTGATCACCTTCTCGAGCATCCGGGCCCCGCGGTGGGGCTGGAAGCGGAGGATGTCGAGCGCCTCGTCGGCGAACTTGCCGCGGACGAGATCGGCCAGCGCCCGCACCTTGCGGGGGCTGATCCGGGCATATTGATGCGAAGCCTTGTAGGCCATCGTGTCGTCTCCGCCGCCTGTCCTGTGATCCTGCTGCTGAACCTGCTGCTAACCTGGGTCTCGAAACCTGCTCAACCCTTGGCCTTGCCACCGTGGCCGCGGAACGTCCGCGTCGGGGAAAACTCACCCAGTTTGTGGCCGACCATGTCTTCGGTCACGAACACCTTGAGGTGCTGCTTGCCGTTGTGAACCATGAACGTCAGTCCCACGAACTCCGGCACGATCGTGCACGACCGCGACCAGGTCTTGATCGGATCCCGCTTGCCGCTGGCCAGTTGGGCCTCGACCTTCTCGAACACGCGGGGATCCACGTAGGGTCCCTTCTTGGCACTGCGTCCCATCGGTTTACCTCACCTTCAATTGACCGTACCGGCGGCTCTTGCGGCGGCGGACGATCGCCGACCCGGAGGGCTTGCGGGGCTTGCGGGTGCCGCCCCCCTTGGCGCTCTTGCCGGTGGGGCTGACCGGATGCCGACCCCCCTTGGTGCGACCCTCGCCACCGCCGTGGGGATGGTCGATCGGATTCATGGCCGTGCCGCGGACATGGGGCCGGATGCCCAGCCAGCGGGACCGGCCCGCCTTGCCGAGCCGGAGATTCATGTGCTCGGAGTTGCCGATCGCGCCGATCGTGGCCCGGCAGCCGGCCGGCACGCGGCGAATCTCACCCGATGGCAGGGTCAGCTGGGCCCAGCCGGCCTCGCGGGCCAGGAGGGTGGCGGCCGCCCCGGCCGAGCGGCAGATCCGCCCGCCGCGGCCCTGCTGCATCTCGATGTTGTGCACCTGCATGCCCAGCGGGATCGACGCCAAGGGCAGGCAGTTGCCCACCTCGGGCGGGGCCGCCTCGCCGCTCTCCACCGTCCGGCCCACCGCGAGCCCCTCAGGGGCGAGGATGAACCGCTTCTCCCCGTCGGCATAGTGGATCAGGGCCACCCGGCAGGTCCGGTTGGGGTCGTATTGGATCGAGTGCACCTTGCCCGGCACACCGTCCTTGTTGCGGCGGAAGTCGATCAGCCGGTAGTGCTGCTTGTGGCCGCCCCCCCGGTGCCGGGCGGTGATCTTGCCCTGGTTGTTGCGGCCGCCCGTCTTGTGCTTCCGCACCCGCAGCCCCTTGGGAGCCTCGGCACCCGGCGTCAGCTCGGCGAAGTCGGAGACGCTGGCGTTGCGGCGGCCGGCGCTGGTCGGCTTGTACTTGCGGATGCCCATCGGTCTTGCTCGGATGCTGGTCGGGTGCGGGTGAAGCCGGGCGGCTGCCCGGAAAAAAAAACTAGAACAGGTTGATCTTCGAGTCGGCGGCCAGGTAGACGATCGCCTTCTTCCAGGGCTTGGTCAGGGTCTTGCGGACGCGGCCCCGGCGGACCTTGCCCTTCCGGTTCTGGACGGCCACCTTCTCGACCTTGACGCTGAACAGCTCCTCGACGGCCCGCCGGATGTCGGCCTTGGTGGCCGCGGTGGCCACCTCGAAAGAGTAGGCGTTGTGCCGGTTGGCCCGGTGCATCCCCTTCTCGGTAACCAGCGGCCGGAGGATCACGTGGGCCGGCTCGAGGCCAGGGCTGAGGACCGGCGGGGGAGGAACGGGAACGGCCATGGCTCAGGTCGCCTCCTGCTGGGTGCCGCGTTGGGCGGCGGGCTTGGCGGACCGGCCGGCCGGCTTGGGACGGGCCGCCGACCGCTTGGCCGGCTTGGCCGCCACCCCGGCGGCCTTGGCCGATGCCCGGAAGGCGTCGAGGGCCGCCCGGGTCATCACGATCGAGCGGGGCCGGAGGATCGACCAGGCGTTGAGCTCGGCCACCGGCGCGACCGATACGCCGGCGATGTTGCGGGCGCTCTTCCAAACGTTGGGATCGTGCTTCTCGGGGGCCACGAGCACCGTCGCCTCGCCCCCCACGCCCAGGGCGGAGAGCAGCCGGGCCACCGGCGCCGTCTTGGGCCCCTCGAGGGCCAGGGCCTCGACGAGCTTGACCTCGTCGTCGGCCAGCCGGGCGGCCAGGGCCATCCGGGTGGCCGTCTGGAGCGCCTTGCGGGGCATCCGCCAGCCGAAGTCGCGGGGCCGCTTGGCGAAGATGTGGCCGCCGCCCCGCCGCGTGCCGCTCCGCCGGCCGCCGGCCCGGGCGTTGCCCGTGCCCTTCTGCCGGTAGAGCTTCTTGGTCGAGCCGGCGACCTCGCCGCGGGTCTTGGTCTTCTGCGTGCCCTGCCGGGCGTTGGCCTGATACATGACCACCGCGTCGTGGAGCAATTGCTTGCTGACCCGCGGGGCGAGTTCGGCCGGATCGATCTCGTAGCTGCCGACCTGCTTGCCGGCCATGTCGTAGACGGCGAGGTTCACTTGGCACCCTTCTTCTTGGGAGCGGCCGCGACCGCGACCTTCTTGAACTTGTTGGTCTTGCGGACGGTCACGAACGAGCCGTTGGGCCCCGGCACCGCCCCGCGGACGAGCAGCAGGTTGGCCTCCTTATCGACCCGGACCAGCTTCACGTTTCGCATCGTGGACCGCTCGTTGCCATACCGGCCGGCCATCCGCTTGCCTTTGAAGACGCGGGCCGGCGAGGTGTTCTGTCCAGTGCCGCCCTGGTGGCGATGCACCTTCTTGACGCCGTGGCTGGCCCGCTGCCCCTTGAAGCCGTGCCGCTTCATGACGCCCGCCGTGCCGCGGCCCTTGGTGGTGCCGACCACGTCCACGAACTCAACCCCCTCGAAGACGTCGACGGTGAGCACCTGCCCCACCTCGACCCCCTCGTAGACGCCGCGAAGCTCGCGGACGAACCGCTGCGGCTCGCAGTCGGCCTTGGGCAGCGTGGCCACGCCCCCCTCGGCCCGCCGCTTGGCCCGGCGGCCATCGAGCTTGGCCACCTGGCCGCGGACCGCCCGGCTGGCGAGCCGGCGGGGCTTGTCGGCAAAGCCGATCTGCACGGCCGCGTAGCCGTCCCGCTCGGGCGTCCGCACGAACGTGATCGGACAGGGGCCGGCCTCGATCACGGTGACCGGCACCACGACACCCGATTCGGCGTCGAAAATCTGGGTCATGCCCAGCTTGCGGCCCAAGAGGCCGGGGCGTCCGGGCTGATCGGCGGCTGGCTTCGAGGTGGTTGCCATGGTTGTCGTCGCGGTGCTGTTCGTCGACGCGACCCGCCCGGCGAGGCCCGTGGCCTCCCCGGAATGATCGCTCTCACGCTCGAAGCCGTTGGCTGCGGGAGCACCCGAACCGATTCGCACCACCCTCAGGGGATGATGCCGGTCGGGCCTTACCCACGACGCCTTCCAAGCATGCCGTTCGCTCGAACTCCCGTGTCCTGTTGGTCCTGCTCTTTCCTCGCCTTCCCGACGGTTACGACCGCGAGGAGGCCTTGATCTTGATGTCCACGCCGGCGGGCAGGCTCAGTTTGTTGAGCGCCTCGATCGTCTTGGCCGTGGCCTGGACGATGTCGATGACCCGCTTGTGCGTCCGAATTTCATACTGCTGCCGGGCCTTCTTGTCGATGTGGGGGCCGGACAGCACGGTGTATCGCTCGATCCGGGTCGGCAGCGGGATCGGCCCATGGACCTCGGAATTCGTCCGCTTGGCCGTGTCGACAATCTCAGCCGCGCTCTGGTCGAGCACGGCATGGTCGTAGGCCTCCATGCGGATGCGGATGATTTCTTGCGTAGGACCGGCCACGGGACGAACTCCGACGAACCACGGTTTCGCGCCGCCGGGGATCGCCTGATCCTCCGGCACGGGCGGACAAACGTCCGCCGTGCGACACACCCCACATTTGAGGGAACGTGGTGGTCGCGTCGAGCGAGCTACGAAATCTAAGGTCGGCCGGATGGCCTGTCAATGCCCCGAAAAAATTGCCCTGGGCCCGCCGTGGGTCGGGGTTGCCGGGGACTGTCCCCGCCGCGGGGACTGTCCCCCTTCGGGATCCCTTGCGGCTACGTTCGGCCAAACCGGCCGCCTCGTAGCGGCGGGATTCCATCCCGCCGGCCAGTTGACGACGCGTTTCCAGTGCCGCCGTTTCCGGTTGGCAACGCCGCGCTGTCCGCAGGGTTGGAAACCCGCGGCTACGTTCGGCCAAACCGGCCGCCTCGTAGCGGCGGGATTCC